>JAKPIR010000207.1 GCA_029549705.1 Pseudomonadota bacterium
CCCATTCTTTCAAAAATCCATGGCGGGGTGTACCAATCCACACTTACATTATTTTGGCTTTCGTGTGCAAAACCTTGTTGTTTCATAGTCTAAATCCTGTAATTCATCGCTAGTCATGTATAACTCCGCAATCAAAAGGACGCTGCCCCAACCGTTTATCGTTTACTTTTTGATGTTTTTGACATACTCTTACTTGCTAATATCAGCGTGGGGCATCGCCTCTTATTGCATTAGTTAGATGTTACTACCAAGCACCACCTTGCTTTGCTCTTTTGTAGTATTTAAAGAGCTTTTTACGCAAGCCAACTTTGCTCTGTTTTTTATTCGGCGTTGGCTTTAAAACATCACCGTAATGTGAGCAAGCCACACACGCATCAACATGAGCATCACCAACAAACCACATATACCAATTACCTTGTTTTTTCATCATTCACCTCATCATCATTAAAATTTATCGTTAAAAGTTAGCACATCTAACATCACAATCAAGCAGGAACGCACCCTAGCCGATTGTTACGTTAATTAAATAAAAGAGGGTGCGTCCTCTTATTGTTGGTGTTAGACCTTTACACTCGCGGCCTGAAAACAACAATAGCAATGGGGAAGGGCGCACTTGCGTCTGCACCTTCAAATTTAACGCGCCCTTTTGGGTATCTTATGTCGGCAGCCTTTATTGCGTATCTGTGCCACCAGTCTGTATCAACTCGTGCAGGTACAAAACAAACAACTAACGCGCCATTATTCAAAGCCTCATCATGTGCTTTTTTCATCCATTTACCAATCTCGCGGCCATAGGGCGGATTCATAAAAACACGCTCATCTTGCCAACTTTTTGATAAACCATCTTCTACTGGCGTGTAAAACTTCTTACATTTAGCGGTTGCAGGTAAGCAACAAGGGTCAAGTGTAAAACCAAACTCTAAATTCAAGTAGTCAAACCATTTTTGCGGTGTTGCCCACGTCATATCTTCGCTACTTGTCATCACCCGCATAACATGAGCTTTGTTGTCACACGGGTCTAACTCAGCATTCAAGTCAGATGCTAACCCAGCCACCTGTTGTTCATTTTCCTCTGTCATTTCATCACCTCGCTAATCAAAATTCAGTGGGGTTAGCACTGCTTAACCTAAGTAGTTAGAACCTTATTTATCAGGCCACCACGTTATAGCTTTTCTTAATAACGCCTTTCTCGCTACTGCCAACAACACAAGCATTAACCCATATATTGCCACTCTCAAGCCGTCTAATATGGCCACGTCTCAAGTGTTGTCTTGGACTTTCGTGCGTGCCTGTTCGCGTACCAGTGCCTTGTTTTGCATTTACCTTAATCGTGAGTATGCGCTCTTCGTAAAGCGGTAACTTGCCTTTGTTAATGCGCCTTGCGTTTAGTGCTTTATCGCATTTTTGAATAATGGTTTGCTCTACGTTTCGGCAAGATAATGCCTCTAAAAGCTCAAGAACTATTCTTACCTCTCCGCCAATGTCGTGTGCGGCTTCTTTCATTGCATAGGCAGGGGTTACGCTATTAAGGCGCATATCAAGAATTGATGGCAACAAGAAACCTAGATGACCTGCAAAAGCTACAGCATCATCATCTTTTTTAATAAGGCTTTCTAGTTGTGTAGTTCCGTGCAAACTATCCCAATCGCAAGGGATAATCCACTGCGAATAGCAAGGAGTCCAAAATCCACGATTCATAAAAAATGCACTAATTGTTATTACTCGCTCAGACCTTAATAAAAAATCTATACCCTTGCTGTTTGCATCAAACCCCTTTGCTAACAAATCACCCATGACTCCAAGTTTTTCTTTATTTGAGATTACAATGTCGTTGATGTGCTTCATTACATCACTGTTAGTTTCAGTAGCAACAATTAGCCGTTTTTCGCATATATTAGGCGTAAGTTCGTTAAAAGAGCCGTCATCGGGAATAAAACATTCAATAGTTATAGATTGAAACGGCAAGCGAATCTCGCTTGATTTTAAGCCCTTCAAGCTGTCATCTAATAAAACTCCTCCGTCTGGCATAGTAAAATGAACCGCATTTTTGATAACGCCCTGTAATGTTTTTAAATGTTCGGCTTCTAATCCAAAATATTTATCCCCATTGGCTTTTAGCATTTTTTGATAGTTTGGAATAAAAGTGTCTAAACTCTTAACCACTTGTGCCGCATAGTTCTTTGCTTGCATAAAAATCTCCAAGTTCACTACGGTTCTAACTCCGCAATCAAGCGGACGCTGCCCCAGCTCTGAAACGGCGTAGGCGTTACAATGTTCTATCAATGGCGCGTTGGTTTGCTCCCATACTGCGCCATACCTCGATTCTGGCTTTGTGGTAGTCCACTTGCAGCCGGTAGTGTTCGTCCTGCTCTATCGCGATTCTCAGCGCTTTGAGCAGGTCTTTGTATTCCTGATTGCTGTAGGCGTCCTGCTCTTTTGCCGCGAACGATGACGCCTGGCTCAATGTCGATGCCAGCAGCAATAGCTGCCTTTCCTAATAACCCTTTCACACTCATGAGTGATTCTCCAAAAACTTATCAATAGCCTCATCCAGCGTCAGGATTTCAATTTCCTTTCCGCCAATGATTGCCGCCAGCAACGTATTCATGTAGTCGCATTGATGTAGCGCGTCAGCCCGAATCAATTCTTGCTTGCCGCGAATATCGTCGTTATGCTGAATCAAAAATGCAGCTTCACTTAATTTCATCTCACATCTCCACCGCGTCCGACCACTCATAGTCGGATGGGTCTTCGTATTCAGATTCGTGGGCGTTCACGGTTTAATCCCCGTCAGCCGCTCAATGGTTTTCTCAATCCGCGCCGAAACATCAGGCATTGGCACATAAGTTCCGGTCAGGTACTGATTGAGTGTGTTTCTATGGACATTGACTAATAAGGCCAGATCGGCGCGAGTGACGCCCGCTGATTTCAGCATCTGGTCGCACGCCAGGTATTTGCTCCAAAAAACCGGCCTGACCGGCTTTTTCTGCTTAACCGGCTTTTTCTTTGCCTTCGCTTTCGACGGATTTCTTGGCGCAACCTCTGTGAATCCCTTCACGGTTTTGATCTTGCGACCGGACGCGAGAAAGGCCTCGGTCAGCTCCGCCAGTTGCAGGTGCTCTTTGTTGTTTGATGCAAGAGTGAGCATGTGGATTTCTCCGGTAAGCCCCACAGGCGCGGGGCGGTGAGATTAGGCTTCGTTGTACTGGCGGATCCACTCATCCAGTTCGGCTTGGTTCGACTGCACTTCTGGCTGAGCGGCGGGCGCGGCAGACTCTTATTGCATTAGTTAGACACTATTGCCTGTAACTTGTTATTGCTCTATCTAGTATTTCAATTAAATCTATGTGGTGACTCATATCTTTTACAATTCTTGAGTAATCAAGGATTGCAACTTCATTGAATGTCTTATATCCACAATCATTAAGCCTTTCTAATACATCTTTATTCCTTATTTCTGCCATAGCAAAACTAACAGGAATGTTATGTTTTAGAAAAAACTGTATTTTCATTTTGTAGCAAAACAGTGTTGAATCAATATCATTTGACGCGATATAAATACGACCCTTAACGCCTCTAAGCAGCAAAAATCCTTCACGCTTTATCCACGTCCCGATTACAAATTTCTCATCATTACCATGAAATGCCAAAATGTCACCACAAGCATTTTCATCAAACCCATGTAATACAATCATCGCTATCCCCGTGTCTAACTCTGCATTAAGTGCGACAAGCACCCAGTCGCTTATGCAGGTCTATTATCGTTGTAGTGCTTGCGCCTTATGCGTTGGTAGTTAGATTGCATTTATTCTATCTTGTGCAATCTTAAAATATGTTTCGTCTAGTTCTATTCCTATAAAATTACGATTTAATTTTTTACAAGCTACTCCTGTTGTACCACTTCCCATAAAACAATCTAATATAGTATCATTTTCATTACTCCAACTTAAAATATGGTCA
>JAKPIR010000222.1 GCA_029549705.1 Pseudomonadota bacterium
CACAACGTGCGCGAAACGCTAGGAATTTGTGACCGCGCCTACATTGTTAACCAAGGCCACGTGTTTGCCTCTGGCATTCCCAGTGAAATTGTTGAAAATGAAAGTGTGCGCGAAGTGTATTTAGGAAAAGATTTTCGTCTATGAAACAAGGTTTACAGCTTAAATTTTCACAAAATCTCTCGCTTACCCCGCAACTGCAGCAGGCCATTCGGCTATTACAGCTATCCACTTTAGAGCTTAATCAAGAAATTGATTTGTTGATGCAAACCAACCCGCTTTTAGAGCGTGGGGATGATTTTGAAGATGAGTACGGCAATGCGACTGACGGTGATGATGAAATCGCTACCCCCGCGAGCGCAGAAGCGTTAGCCAGTGCCGACGCGGCACAAGAATTTGGTGAAACCAGTGACACTTCAGAATTCACAAGTACCGAGTTTTCTGAAAGCAGTGCCGAACTAGCCCAAGCTGAACCGGCAGAATTTGAAGCGGGCTCCACAGAGTTTTCGGCCGAATTTGATGACGAATTCGATGAATTTTCTAATGGTAGCCTGTGGGATGAGAACACAACGCCATCCGATGACGATAGCGACTACAAACCGCAAGAAACCCTGCAAATGAGCCTACGCGAGCACCTGCTCTCGCAATTAAAACTCATGCCGTTATCAGAGCGCGACCAAACGCTCTGCCTGCTATTAATTGACAGCATCAGTGAGGATGGCTATTTAGAAGCGTCGCTAGAAGAAATCGCCGAGGAAATGCCACTAGAGCTTGAAATTGACGAGCTGGAATTGCAGACGGCTCTCAGGTTGATTCAAAGTCTTGACCCCATTGGTGTTGGGGCACGAAACCTAAGTGAGTGCCTAGTCCTGCAACTTGAAACATTGCCAAAATATACCCCGCATTTAGAACTCGCCAAGCTTCTAGCCAAACATTATCTGCCTGCACTTGGCGCGCGTGATTTTACCAAACTGCGCAAAGAACTCGGTTGCGATGAAGCCACACTTAAAAGCGTGCAGCAACTGATTACCAGCTTGAACCCGCGTCCTGGTAGCGAATTCAGCGTCATTGGCTCAGAGCACTACATTCAGCATGAAGTGATTGTGAAAAAAGTAAAAGGCATCTGGATTGCCACTTTAAACGATGGTGTGATTCCCAAATTAAAAATCAACCAGATGTACGCCAACATTTTAAAGCGTAACCGTGATAGCAATAATCAATACCTGCAAAGCCAAATGCAAGAAGCAAAATGGATGATTAAAAATATCCAGCAACGTTTCACGACTATTTTGCGCGTGTCACAGGCCATAGTGGACCGCCAGCGCAACTTTTTAGAGTACGGTGAAGTGGCCATGAAGCCGCTGGTGTTACGCGAAATCGCCGATGAACTCGAACTGCATGAATCGACCATTTCCCGCGTGACTAACAATAAATACATGCTCACGCCGCGCGGTATTTTTGAGCTCAAATACTTCTTTGGTAGCTCTGTTGCCACGGATTCTGGCGGCACCGCCTCAGCTACCGCCATTCGAGCGCTGATTAAAAAGTTGGTCGAGCAAGAAAATCCGAAAAAACCATTTTCAGATAATCAAATCACTGATTTACTCGCCAAACAGGGCATCATTGTGGCGCGCCGCACCATTGCCAAATATCGAGAATCACTCGGTATCGAACCAGCCAGTTTAAGAAAAACGCTCTAAACTTCTACCCTGAACTGGCACGAAAGTTATGCAGTTGTTGACTGCTCAAATGATGTTTTTTTTGCCCATTTCAAGCGTAACCTTTTTCGATGCTCTGTAAGCCTTTATTTATAAGGCTCGCAGAGCATAATTTTTTTCTCGTAAGATTTTTGCTATATATTTAGATTTTTTTAATTCTTAAACCAACGCGTTTATTATGCGTATCTTTGTCGCCAGCACTTTTGTTCAGGGTTCATATTTTCATCAAAGTGAAAGTTAAAAAAAATTGTAAATTTTATTAAAAAAATTTATGAATCGGCCTAGCACAGACATGAATTAAAGTAGTAAACTGAAATTGTTCTGAAAGTTTTGTAACGATTTAAAATTTTCAAACTTTGTAGATTTTTTTGAGTTTTTAGCTTTTGGGATATTTTAATAAGGAGCAAGTCATGAATTTACAATTAACTGGTCTGCATTTAGAAGTAACCCCAGCACTACGCGAATATGTTACCAACAAATTTTCGCGTATTAGCAACCATTTTGACCATGTCATTGATGTCAAAGTGACCATGAGCGTAGAAAAACTTATCCAAAAGGTAGAGGCTACGCTACACGTTCCCGGTAATGATTTACACGCGGCTTGTACCGATGACAATATGTACAGCGCAATTGATATGTTGACGGATAAACTTGACCGTCAGGTGCTTAAACATAAAGAAAAAAATGCTGATCACCATAAATCCAACGGTGCAGTAAAGCATCAGGCAATACCTAATCAAGATTTAAATTAGTTTTACTTTCACTTTGAGCATTGGATGCCTCTATCAATTCAAGTTTCTTTAACAAGCAGGGTGCGATTAAAAAATTAAGTATCGGCCTGACATGTCATGAGTAATTTTTTATGTGTAACGCAGTCTCGCGACAAAACTTGAATTGATAGAGGTATCCAAGTGGCTCAAATCAATGTAGCTGAATTATTCAAACAAACCCGCCGTAAGCTCAAATTAAACTGGATTGCTGGCCTAAACGGTGGGGCTAATTTGCTCACCAGCGGCACAGTTACAAAGCCAACGCTTGCGCTCATTGGCCACCTGAACTTTGTACACCCGAACCGCGTGCAAGTGCTGGGCTGTGCTGAAATGGATTATCTTCGGAGTTTAAAGCCAGCGCATTCGGATGCTGCGATTGAAAACCTGTTTTCAACAGACCTTGCCGCGGTGATTGTGGCCAACAATGAAGCTGTGCCTGAATCTTTGATTGAGGCGGCAAACAATAACAATACCCCGCTTTTTACAACCCCACTTAACAGCCCTGAATTGATGGATTTTTTAAGTCACTTCTTGGCGCAGGCCGTGGCAGAATCTATCAGCATGCACGGTGTTTTTATGGAAGTGCAAGGATTCGGTGCTTTTATCAAAGGTGACCCTGCTATTGGTAAAAGTGAGTTAGCACTGGAACTGATTTCACGTGGACATCGATTGATTGCGGATGATGTGGTCGATTTTTTTCGTATTTCTCCTGAGCGTATTGAAGGTCGCTGCCCTGAACTACTGCAAGACTTTTTAGAGGTGCGCGGTTTAGGCGTATTGAATATTCGTGCGATGTTTGGTGACAATTCAGTTAAACCCAGTAAGCCGCTTGACCTCATCATCCAGCTTGAAATGGCGGATAAACTGGCGCTTGAATCGCTAGACCGTCTAAATATTAAGGCACTACATGAAAAAGTGCTGGGCGTGAGTATTTCTAAAGTGCAAATTCCGATTGCGGCTGGCCGCAATATTGCAGTATTGGTTGAGGTCGCAATCCGCAATCACATGTTATTATTACGTGGAATTAACGCGACCAAACAATTCACCCAACGCCAGCAGCGCGAGATGAAAAAATTCAACCTGTCTGATTAAACGCAACGACTCAACTTCAATGAAACAACTCACCATCGTCACAGGACTCTCCGGCTCAGGCAAAAGTATTGCACTAAGAGCGCTTGAAGACAGTGGTTATTACTGCATTGATAACTTGCCCGCCACCATGTTGCCGCAAATTGCCGAGCATTTACGCACAACCATCCCTTCAGGAGATTTACAGGTTGCCAGTTATGACCGTGTGGCCATCAGTATTGATAGCCGCAGTGCTGCAATTGAAACGCTCCCAGCGCATATAAAACAGCTCCAGGCACAACAAATTACAACGCAAGTGCTTTTTTTAGAATCTAACGTTGAGACCTTAGTCAAACGTTTCAGCGAAACAAGACGTAAGCACCCTTTAAGTAAAGATAGCACCACGCTGGCGGAAAGCATTGCCTCTGAACGCGCGCTACTGGCCGACTTAGGAAAACTTGGGCATCTGATTGATACGAGTTATTTGAGCGCCAATACCCTCAGGGCTTGGGTAAAAGAAGTCGTCTCCATCGAACATACGGGTTTAACGTTGCTGTTTACCTCGTTTGGCTTTAAACACGGTATTCCGCTGGATGCAGACTTTGTGTTTGATGTGCGCTGTTTACCTAACCCACATTACGACCCCAACATGCGGGAACTTACCGGACGTGATGCAGCAGTACAGGCATTTTTAAGCGCACAACCTAATGTCAACGACATGATTCATGACATCAAAGGCTACATTGAAAAATGGTTGCCTTGTTTTATTGCGGATAATCGAAGCTATTTAACAGTCGCCATTGGTTGCACAGGCGGGCAACATCGCTCTGTTTATTTTGTAGAGCAATTGAGCCAATATTTTAAAAGCACACAAAAAGTGCTGACTCGACATCGAGAATTAAAACTGTAGAGATTATTATGATTGGTATTTTAATCATCGCCCATGGCAACTTAGGTGAAAGCCTGATGGAATGCGCTAAGCACGTTATTGGAAACGAGCCCAGGCAGTTAGCGTTTCTGGCAGTCAATACGCAAGATAATCCTAGCGAATTACTGCCTAAAGCCCAACAACTCATTACCACACTCAACACCGGCGAGGGCGTTTTAGTACTTTCGGATATGTACGGTGCTACACCTTGTAATATTGTGACTAAACTTCTAACACCTGGTATCGTTGAAGGCGTTGCTGGTGTGAATATGCCAATGATTGTGCGAACCATGACTTACCGGCATGAGTCTTTGATGGCCTTGGTAGAAAAAGCCGTCAGCGGCGGGCGAGAAGGTGTCGTGCATTTTGGCGCGGACAGCTGTGATCGATTTGACGCACAGGCCGCCACGCTCAATAACAAAAAGTCATGATGAATGGATTGAATAATGATTAGCACAGAAGTTGAAATCATCAATAAATTAGGATTACACGCGCGCGCCTCGACCAAGCTCACCCAGACTGCGAGCAGGTTTGCCAGTGAAGTCTGGATTTCACGCAATGGCCGTCGCGTGAATGCTAAAAGCATTATGGGGGTAATGATGCTGGCGGCTGCAAAAGGCAGCATCATTACCCTAGAAGCAAATGGCGCGGATGAACAGGCGGCAATTCAAGCACTGTCTGACTTAATTGCAGATTACTTTGGCGAAGGCGAGTAATCCAACCATGACAGGCACAACAAATGTGACTGCTTTTAGTAGCCCGAGCTTTTCACTACATGGCGTAGGCGTGTCGAGTGGTATTGCCATTGGTCACGCGCATTTAGTTTCGAATGCGCTATTAGAGGTAGTGCACTACCAATTGCCACAACATTTAATTGAAGATGAAATTCAGCGTTTTGCTGATGCCGTTGCAACCGTTAAGCATGATTTAGAACACATCCATGAGAGCTTGCGAAAGAACGCTCCCGCTGAAATCAGCGCGTTCATCAACACCCATCTGATGATGCTGGCTGACAAATCGTTGAGTGAAACACCTAAAGACATCATCAGAAAAGAACTATGCAACGCTGAGTGGGCGATCAAGCTGCAGATGGATGAAGTGGTTGAGCAGTTTGAGCAAATTGAAGACGACTATCTGCGTGAACGCAAACAAGATGTCATTCAGGTGGTCGAGCGCGTCATTAAAGTGCTTTTAGGCCACCCACACCAGTTGAGCTCTGAACAGCAAACGAGCGCTTTGCAGCAAGAGCGCAAGCTTATTTTGGTCGCCCACGATATTTCGCCAGCCGACGCCATTCAATTTAAGCAGCATGAGTTTGCAGCTTTTATTACCGATGTGGGGGGGGTCACTTCACATACCGCCATTTTGGCGCGCAGCCTGAATATTCCGTCCATTGTCGCGCTGCAAAAAGCCCGCGACTTAATTCATGATGGTGAGCTTATCATTGTGGATGGCAAGCAAGGGGTGGTAATCGTCAACCCCGATAAAAGCATACTCACTGAGTATAAGCTTCGCCAAGAACAGTGGGAACTTGAACAACAAAAATTACAGCGCATTAAATCTACCAAAGCGATTACGTTAGATGGCGAAAACATTGAGTTATTTGCCAATATCGAAGTGCCGGAAGATGTTGTGGCGGCCAAGGCATCAGGCGCTACGGGTATTGGTCTTTATCGGACTGAGTTTTTGTTTATGAACCGCCGCGAAATGCCCAGCGAAGAAGAGCAGTTCATCGCTTATAAAAGCGTGGCTGAGGCCATGAAGGGCCAACCTGTGATTATCCGCACACTAGATTTAGGGGCAGATAAACAACTAAGTGGCGAGAGCGAAACAGAATGCGCTAACCCTGCTTTGGGCCTGCGTGCGATACGTTATTGCTTAAGTGAACCACAGATTTTTCACACACAACTACGCGCATTATTGCGGGCTTCTGCTTTTGGCCAGATTAAAATTCTCATTCCGATGCTTTCCGCTTTATCAGAATTAAGGCAAAGCAAACTATTGCTTGAGCGCGCAAAGACCAGTTTGCGTAAAGAAAATACTCCGTTTAATGAGAACATCTCACTAGGTGGCATGATAGAAATTCCTGCCGCAGCTATTAACGCAGAAGCATTCGCCACTGAGTTAGACTTCTTATCCATTGGCACCAACGATTTAATTCAATATACCCTGGCCATTGACCGTACGGACGACAGCGTCGCACACCTCTACAATCCGTTACATCCAGCGGTACTCAAGCTCATTTCACTCACAATAAAAGCTGCAAATAAATTAGGTAAACCTGTTTCAGTTTGTGGCGAAATGGCGGGGGAAGCGAAACTTACGAAACTACTGCTTGGGATGGGATTGCGTCAGTTCTCCATGCACCCATCACATATTTTGAGTGTTAAGCAGCAAATTTTACATAGCCAAGTCAATCAACTGGCTCACCATGCCAAAAAAATATTGGCCCTCAGTGATATTGAAAAAATCGAACCCCTGTTAACCAAATTTTATACGCCCATTGAAATGCGCGCCAAAGCCAGACACTAAACTTTTTTCCAACGCTGTAAATTTTGAAAGGATTATCATGAATACTGAATTAGAAGTCATTGTTCCAAGCAACGACGAAAAAAATATTGCTACCGTTACGCACTTAGGCGGCACGGTATTCTCATTTTTACCTGCGTTAATCGTATGGATTTTAAAAAAAGACGATAGCGCCTATCTGTCAGACCAAGCGAAAGAGGCACTTAATTTCCAAATCACGGTCTTACTTGCATACATCGCCGCTGGCGTACTTTCTTGGATACTCATCGGGCTTTTGTTTTTTCCTATTATTTGGATTGTGAATATTGTTTTTTGCATTATCGCCGCCATTGCTACCAGTAAGGGTGAAACTTATCGCTACCCACTGTGCTTAAGACTGATTAACTAGTTTTTATTGTTGAAGGAATTGTGTGTCTAATCCACTATTACATTTTGCCGGTCTGCCTAAGTTTGAAGAAATCAAAGCAGAACATGTTTCACCTGCCATCGATTTTTTGCTAAGTGAGGCCAGAACCACCGTCAATTCACTCGCAACGAGCGTAGAAGCGCCCTCTTGGGAAAGCTTTGTATTACCGCTTGAAGATATGGAAGAAAAGTTATCTCGTGCCTGGTCGCAGGTAGGCCACATGAATGGCGTGGTGAATAGCCCCGCCTTGCGCGAGGCTTATAATGAAAACTTAGCGAAACTCACCGATTTTTACGCTGATTTAGGTCAAGACGAACGGCTTTATGCAAAGTTTCGTGCGCTACGGAATAGTACACAATTTGAAACACTTACGGCTTCACAGAAAAAAATCGTTGAAAACGAGCTGAGAGACTTTCGTTTAGGTGGTGCGGAATTGCCTGCTGAACAAAAGGCGCGCTTTAAAGAAATTCAGGAAGCACTTTCTAAATTATCTTCTAAATTTGAAGAAAATGTGCTGGATAACACCAACGATTTTGCGCTGTACATTGATGATGCAAGCACACTTAAGGGTATTCCCGAAGATGTTTTGCAAGCGGCCTCTGAGGCGGCCAATGCCGATAACAAAGCTGGCTACAAGTTTACCCTGCATTTTCCATCATATTTACCCGTCCTGCAGTACGCTGAAAATCGCGATTTACGTGAAACACTTTACCGTGCCTATGCCACACGCGCCTCTGAATTAAGCAAGCCGGAATGGGATAACTCACCAATTATTGCGCAAATTTTAAAGCTAAAACAAGAGGTTGCCCATTTACTTGGCTTTGATAATTATGCTGAACTCTCCATCGCCACAAAAATGGCTGACTCGGCTAGTCACGTCAAGAAATTTTTGCACGATTTAACTGTAAAAGCCAAACCCTACGCCGTTAAAGATATGGCAGAACTAACTGCCTATGCGCGTAAATTGGGCATACACGATATGCAGGCATGGGATGTCGCCTATGTTTCAGAGAAGTTACGTGAAGATAAATATGCTTTTTCAGACTTAGAGGTCAAACAATACTTTCCTGAAAATAAAGTGCTGGCAGGCTTATTTAAAGTGGTTGAAACCATTTTTGGCGTGCATGTCGTTAAATCACAAGCCTCTGTCTGGCATGAAGATGTCAGCTTTTACGATATCAAAGGGCATGACGGCAGATTAATTGGCCAATTTTATCTTGATTTATATGCGCGCAATAACAAACGTGGTGGCGCATGGATGGATGAGGCCATCACACGTCGTCGCGTGGGTGATAGACTCACCACACCGGTAGCCTTTTTAACCTGCAACTTTTCTGGTCCCGTGGGTGACAAGCCGGCATTATTCACTCATGACGAAGTGCTGACCATGTTTCACGAGTTTGGTCACGGCCTGCACTACATGCTCACCGAAGTTGATGATTACAGTGTTTCCGGAATTAAAGGCGTGGAGTGGGATGCGGTTGAGCTACCCAGCCAGCTGATGGAAAACTTCTGCTGGGAATGGGAAGTACTTCGCAATATGACCGCGCATGTGGATACCGGCGAGCAGTTACCGCGCGCCCTATTTGACAAAATGGTCGCTGCTAAAAACTTTCAGGCAGGCATGCAAACCCTGCGGCAGATTGAATTCTCATTATTCGATATTCGTCTGCATAGCGAATTTGACCCCAATGGCAGCAAAACCGCGCTAGATTTAATTGAAGAAGTGCGCGATGAAGTGGCCGTGGTGCGCCCGCCCAAGTGGAATCGTTTTCCCAATAATTTTACCCATATCTTTTCAGGGGGCTATGCGGCGGGCTATTACAGCTACAAATGGGCCGAAGTTCTGTCTGCAGACGCCTACAGCATGTTTGAGGAGGATGGCGTACTATCCAGGGAAACCGGCCAGCGTTATTGGCAGGAAATTTTATCCAAAGGCGGTTCACGCAGTGCAATGGCGTCTTTCACAGCGTTTCGCGGCCGCGAGCCAAGCATTGACGCCTTGCTTCGCCACAATGGCATGTTTGAAACAGCATGAGTCGCGGCACTTTTAAATTAGCCACCTGGAACGTCAACTCACTGAATGTACGTCTGCCGCATGTGCTGGATTGGCTGGCAAGCAATCAGCCCGATGTGCTTTGCCTGCAAGAAACCAAGCAAGAAGATAGCAAATTTCCCTATGCTGCACTCAAAGAAGCAGGCTACAACGCAGTGCATATTGGGCAAAAAACCTATAATGGCGTGGCAATTTTAAGCCCGCATGCCATCGAACACGTGCAGGCCGGCATCCCCAATTATGAGGATGAACAAAAGCGCGTCATTACCGCCACCATCAAAGAGATGCGCATCGTATGTGCTTACATTCCCAACGGTCAGGCGGTTGATAGCGACAAATATCAATATAAACTTAGCTGGTTAAATGCCCTAACCGATTGGCTTAAAGCAGAATTACAGGCACATCCAAATTTGGCGTTATTGGGCGATTACAATATTGCGCCAGATGACCGCGACTGCCACGACCCAGCCGCCTGGGTCGGGCAAGTGCTGGTCAGCCCGGCTGAGCGCGAAGCATTTCAAAAACTTGTAAACCTAGGGTTACATGATAGCTTCAGGTTATTTGAGCAACCTGACAAAAGCTTCAGCTGGTGGGATTACCGCATGATGGGCTTCAGGCGAAATCTTGGTCTGCGTATCGACCATATTTTAGTGAGCGATGCGCTCAAACCAAAATGCAAGGCTGCATTTATTGATAAATCGCCACGCAAACTAGAACGCCCCTCAGATCATACGCCGGTGATTTTGGAGCTAATCCAATGACCTTAAAACACTTTTTTTCTCATGCCAAAATATACGAGAAAAAATAAATGCTCTGGAAGCCTTTATTTATAAGGCTCACAGGGCATCGAAAAAGGTTGCGCATAGAAAGCGGTACTTTGAAGGCATTTTAGTAAGCTATTTTACTGCGCTAATTTTTGATTTTTATGTTCAACTGCTTGAGTTTTCGGTACAAATGCGTGCGTTCCAAACCAGCGATTTCTGCCAGTTTGCTCATGTTATTACTGACTTTTTTCATATGATATTGAATGTACGTGCGTTCAAACTCATCACGCGCCTCGCGTAGCGGCTGATTGAAATTGGGATGCCATGCCTGATCCTCAGCAGTGTTTGCAGTTGCTGGCTCACCCTTGTTCTGTGTACTTTCGGCATGATGGGTTGTAGCGTTGTCCGCCGAAATGGCCTCGGATGACGTTTCTTCAGGCAGCGCTTTGGGATTTTCGAATTGCGTCAACACTCGTTTAACGTCTTCTAGCGTGATTTTTTCGCCCAGACTGGTCTGAATCAAATTACGTATCACGGCATCCAACTGCGCCAAATCACCAGGCCAATCCGCATTACGAAGCGCATTGAGCGCCGCGATATCAAACTCCCGGTATTCAACGTCTGCCAATTCAAGTTGTAAATTGGCGATTGCCACCACCAAATCAGGAATATCCTCTTTGTGTTCATCCAAAGCAGGCACACGAAGTGACACCGCAGATAGTAGCTGCAATAAATTATGGTCAAACAACGATTCCGCCTGCAGTTTTGGCAGGTTTTCGCTGGTACCGCACACCACGCGCGTGCTATATTTTTCGGCCTTAGTCATCAGCAATAACAAGCCTTTTTGCTCAATTTTGTTGAGCTCGGCTACTTCACTGATAAACACCACCCCGTCGCGCGTGGCTTCTAAAATCTCAATGGGTGCCGTTGCCAATTGGTTAAACTCAGTGAGTTGCAGCCAAGGACTGCCCGGCTGATGCAGATAACGCGCGCATAATTCGGTGCCACTGCCTTTTGGGCCTATGAGCAACAGCGGGCTTGGGGTAACGTTCATGGCGATTTTATCAAGCCGCTCTTTTAGCGCGCTGATAATGGGGCTTTTACCCAAACTACTCAAATTCATTTCAGATTTCGGTAACTGCTCGCTGTGCTTGAGCGCAGACTCCACCGTTTTGAGTAACTTCTGCAGGGCGATAGGCTTTTCTAAAAAATCAAATGCGCCAATACGCGTGGCTTCAACCGCAGTATCTATTGTGCCGTGGCCTGACATCATGACCACTGGCATCGTCAGCAAACTGTTGTTTGCCCATTCTTTTAAAAGTGTGATGCCATCGCAATCGGGCATCCAGATATCCAGCAAGACGATATCTGGTCGCTCCTGCAGGCGTATGGCGCGGGCGGAGGCGGCGTTTTCGGCGAGCTGCACTTGGTAGCCTTCATCTTGCAAAATGTCGCGCAATAATTCGCGAATGCCAATTTCGTCATCAACGACTAATATATTTTTTGATGCCATTGTTGTCTTCTGCTGCTTTCAAATAAATACGTTAATTTTCAATCCCAGTAAGCCTTTATTGCAGACCATTACCAGCGTTATGCCTCAAAAGCGGAATACTGATGGTCACCACTGCGCCTGTTTGGCTGTTATTAGATACAGACTCCGCAACCTCAACATGCACATCATGCGCGACTTTTGGTTTGATATTTTCAATTTTAATACTGCCCTTATGTTCTTCAACGATTTTTTTAACAATCGCCAAACCCAAACCCGTGCCATGCGGTTTTGTAGTCATATAAGGCTCAAACGCGTGCAAAAGCATCTCGGCAGGAAAACCCGTGCCGTTATCTTCCACGCTTAATTGCAACATATTACCTTCAATGTTGGTTGTCACCGTAATTTGTGCAGTAGGCTCAGCTGCATGTGAATGATTGGTCATCGCATCTTGCGCATTCTGCAATAAATTATGGATTACTTGACGAAGCATCGTGCTATCACCCTGAATATCACAGGCTCGCTTTTCAAGTGATAGCTGCACTTTAATTTTTGGTAAATCATAAAAAGATACCACTTCTTCGATGAGCTGGTTTAAATTTAATGGCTGCATTTTTGGTGCAGGCGCACGCGCATATTCGC
>JAKPIR010000225.1 GCA_029549705.1 Pseudomonadota bacterium
TATCAGAAAGATTGTCATCCCTAAAAAAACATAAAATATCTTGCTTGCCATTGGTTATTCGATAGGGCTGATAGAGGTACTTATTTTTATTGGCCACACTTAATTGTGATTTCAACAAGCTATTCGCTAATACTGCCTGACCGGTAGCCGCCCATTCCACGCCATGTTCAGCCATTATAGACAATGCTGCGTTAGACACTCCACCTTCTGCAGGCCACATTCCACGCGGTTCTTTACCAAAAAGGCTTGAATGATATTTTTTAGCTTGGACAACATGCGCTACTGCACGATTTTGACCATCTGCATATTTAGCATATTTAGGTAAAGGTGCATATGGCATAGCGTCCAGCGTAGATTTAAAATCAATCAGCAAGGGCAAAATTGGGTGGTAGTAAGGCGTAGTAGAAATTTCAATTTGTTTGCGCTGCATAAGCGCTTTATAGCGTGGAATCAACCCTGAAATTGTCTCACCGATGATATTAAATAATTGTTGTCGCTCCTCAAATGTAAATAGAACGCCCTTATTCATCAGTGCTTGAATCACAGTATTGCTGCGTCGCAGACTCTCGCCGCACCAAGCCAAGTGGTACCACACCAATAAGTCAGCTTTGTATTGCGGAGTTAAATAATGAAAATTATCACAAGCCATCGGCTCAACCAGCTGATAAATCTGCAATAGCCGCTGGTAGTGCGGGAAAGGGCTCAACATCTTTTCATGATGACTCTTGAAACAACTTTTCACAGTTAAGTGGCACTCATCAAGACTCATCTCTGCCAGATTTGGTTTTACCAATAAAGCTAATAACGGATCACGAATAGCCTTCTGTTTGAATTGGCTGCTGTAATCTTCAAGCTGCTCGAGCAAAATTGGTACGAAATTAAAGGTGGCACGCGCTCTAGGATGCGTTTCAAGGTGAAACGCCATATCGCTGTAATCTTTGATTGCATGCAGGTACGTCCAAGGCAACACATATTCATTGCTGACAGTGTCGCGGTAGTCTGGTTGATGCATGTGCCAATAGAGGTTGAGGTAAAGCTTGGGACGATGTGCTTTCAAATTAATTCACAATCTTAATAATAAACATTAATAATAATTATTAACTACTTTTTTTTAAATTAATAATATTAAATTCCTCTGTACAAATCTTGTCCCAGCATATCGGGGGTCACTAATACAATGCCATTTTCAGACACGTGGAAACGTTTCGCATCCACAGCCAAATCTACACCGATTTGCATACCTTCCGGAATAACACAACCACGGTCAATGACCACGTTTTTGAGCACCACATGTTGATTGATTGTTACTTTAGGCAAAACAACTGCGCCATTTATTCTGCAGTAACTATGTATACGCACGTCAGAAAATATTACTGAATCATCTACACTCGAACCGCTAACGATACAGCCCCCAGAAACCAATGAATCCGTTGCCCCACCTTTCCTACCTTCATCATTAAATACAAATTTTGCAGGTGGTAACTGTTCTTGATAAGTCCAGATTGGCCAATCTCTGTCATACAGGTTAAGTTCAGGGATTACTCTTGTGAGTTCCATATTGGCTTCCCAATAAGCATCGATGGTACCCACATCGCGCCAATAGTAATTGCCATTTTTAGCGCCTACACAACTATCCGTGAAACGGTGTGCTTGTACTTTATATTTTTTAATCAAGTAAGGGATGATGTCGCCACCAAAATCGTGACTGGATTTTGGATCACCTGCATCACGTATCAACTGCTCGTATAAAAATTTAGCATTGAATATATAAATGCCCATGCTGGCAAAAGCTTTGGTAGGGTCCCCTGGCATATGTTTTGGGTCAGAAGGCTTTTCTGCGAACTCAATAACCCGGTC
>JAKPIR010000236.1 GCA_029549705.1 Pseudomonadota bacterium
CCAGCCATTCATTCACTGGCAACAAGTCTTTGCTCGCATCAAAATCCGCCAAATTCGCCAGCAGAAATTTCATGGTGTTGCGCAGTTTTCTATAGCTATCGGCCACGCGTTTTAAAATTTCGTCTGAAATCGTTAATTCGCCCGAGTAATCGGTGCTTGCCACCCACAAACGCAAAATGTCTGCGCCGTAGGTATCCATCACCTTTTGCGGCGCAACCACGTTGCCTTTCGATTTACTCATCTTGTGGCCGCTACCATCCACCACAAAGCCATGCGTGAGCAACGCATCATAAGGCGCACGGCCATCAATCGCACAGCCTGTGAGTAAACTGGATTGGAACCAACCGCGATGTTGGTCTGAACCTTCTAAATACAGATCGGCAGGGAAATTTAATTCAGGACGACGCTTTAACACCGCCGCATGGGTAGTGCCGGAATCAAACCACACATCTAAAGTATCGGTCACTTTTTTATATTGCTCAGCATTGACTGGCGCGTGTTGAGCTAAAAACGCATCACCATCTAAACTAAACCAAGCTTCAACGCCTTTTTGTTCAACCAATAGTGCGGCAGCTTCTAGCAAATCCGCCGTTTGTGGATGCGGCTCACCTGTTTCTTTATGCACAAAAAACGGCATCGGCACGCCCCAGTTACGCTGGCGTGATACACACCAATCTGGGCGATTTTTAATCATGGCCTCCAACCGCGCCCGTCCCCAAGCAGGGAAAAATTCTGTCGCATCTACGGCTTTATTGGCATATTCACGTAAACTAATGCCCACCGCATCTTGCGCGTACATGCCGATAAACCATTGATGGGTTGCCAGTTGCATTAAGGGCGTTTTATGGCGCCAGCAATGTGGAAAGCTATGGTTTAGCCGTGCTGAAGCCAGCAATGTGCCATTTTCTTGCATCTTAGCCAAAATGGCTTTATTTGCTTCTTGTCTTGTCAGACCTCTAATTTCAGCAAACTCAACTAAATCACTATTAAAGAATTTACCGTCACCACCCATCAGCACACGTGGTTTTTCATTTGGGAAGTTAGCGCGCATTACCAACCAGTCATCATTACCATGCGCGGCGGCTGTATGCACTAAGCCAGTACCCGCATCTGTGGTCACGTGGTCGCCACAGATAATCGGCACTTGGCGATTGTCGAATGGGTGTTGCAAGACCAAACTCTTTAAAGCCTCACCTTTGCATGAAGCCAACACTTTCGCGCCTTCTTCAGAATAACGCGCTAAGGTTTTTTCAGCCAGTTCATGCGCTAAAATGAGCAAGCCTTTGCTCGTTTGAATTAAATCGTAATCTAACTCAGCATGCACGCTTACCGCTTGGTTTGCAGGCAATGTCCAAGGCGTCGTTGTCCAGATCACTGTATAGGCATCTCCTGCAACCTCAACACCAAAGGCTTTAGTTAATGTGTTGTTATCCACCACCTTAAACCCAACATCAATCGCAGGCGAATTCACATCTTCATATTCCACCTCAGCTTCGGCCAGCGCAGAGCCGCAATCCACACACCAATGCACAGGCTTACTGCCTTGGTATAAATAACCATTTTTATAGATGTCGCCTAAAGCCCGCATAATATCGGCTTCGGTTTTAAAATCCATGGTGAGATAAGGATTTTCCCAATCGCCCAGCACGCCTAAACGAATAAAGTCTTTCTTTTGCTTTTCCACTTGCTCGGCGGCGTAAGCACGGCATAGTTCACGAAATTTTGCTGGGTCAATATTTTTGCCATGATTTTTTTCTACCACCAACTCAATCGGCAAGCCGTGACAATCCCAGCCCGGCACATAGGGCGCATCAAAACCATCCATGGTTTTGGCTTTAATGATGATGTCTTTTAAAATTTTATTCACCGCGTGGCCAATATGAATGTCGCCATTGGCATACGGCGGGCCATCATGCAAAATGAATTTTTTTGCGCCTTTGCGCGAGGCACGAATGCGCTGATACAGCTTTTTATCATTCCAAGCTTTTAACCAAGCAGGTTCGCGCTTAGCTAAATCGCCCCGCATGGGAAAAATGGTTTCAGGCAGGTTTAATTTGTATTTGGTGTCTTTATTTTCTTCGGTCATTTCACTTTTCCAACTAACACTTGGTAGGAGCGATTTTTAAATCGCGAATGCAATGTTAAAAACATCGCCGCTTCGCGCAATAAATTGCGCTACTACATAAAAAATTCTCTTGCAGTGATCACATCAGCGGCAATCTGCGCCTTTAATGCATCTAAATTATCGAACTTCATTTCATCACGAATTTTATGCAAAAATTCTACATGCACATGTTTTCCATATAAATCGCCATTAAAATCAAGCACATGAACCTCTAACGATAATTTCTGCAGACCTGTTATTGTCGGGCGCACGCCTAAATTCGCCACCGCATTTAAACCGTCCAATTTTACCGCATAAACGCCTGTTAGCGCAGGCCGCTCATGCCGCATATGCACATTTGCGGTGGGAAAGCCCAATTGCCGCCCACGCTTTGCGCCGTGTACCACTTTGCCACTAATGCTATAGGGGCGGCCAAGCAATGTGGTCGCTTGTGCTAAATCACCTGCTGTTAGCGCATTACGCACACGCGTGCTTGAAACCCGCACACCTGCCAAATTAACTTGCGGCAAGCTAATCAGACCAAATCCCTCTTGCTTGATATCAATGACAGAGCCTGCGCGCTTTGCGCCAAATCTAAAATCCTCGCCAACAAATATTATCTGTGCATTTAAGGCTTCTCGCAAAATCTTCCGCATGAAGTCATGTGAGGACAAGGACGCAAAACGCTTATCAAAACGGCATAGGTACACTTGAGCAACCTTTGCCGCGGCAAAATGCTCAAGCTTTTCACGCATTGAACAAAGTCTTGCTGGTGCACTTTCTGGTGTAAAAAATTCGCGTGGGTGAGGCTCAAACGTTAAAACGGCAGAAGTCATTTTCTGCAATTTAGCCTCTTCAACCAAACGCGCTAACAAAGCCTGATGACCCAAATGCATACCATCAAAATTACCAATAGCTAAAGCTAAGGGTAAGCTGCTATTTGCCTTAAAATGCCTGAAAATCCGCATTAGCGATTAACCCGACGTATATAATCTTTTGGTCTAAATCCAAGTGTATAAAGTGCTGCAAAATAGCTGATTGCACCCAATAAAACCAACCCGGCCAAATAGCCAATTCGCTCTAATACACTGTAGCCAAGCCAAGATGCTGTATCGCCCATTGCAAAATAAAGTACTAAACCCATCACGGCCAACGCCGCAGCTAATTTGAATAAGAAAACCCGCCAACCGGCCTGAGGTTGAAATACGTTCGTTTGGCGTAAATAATAATAGAGCAAGCTGGCATTTGCACACGCGCCTAGCCCAATAGCCAATGCCAAACCTGCGTGGCGTAAATCAAGCACAAAAACAAACAGCACATTCATGACTTGGGTTAACGTCAAAGTGAATATCGCAATTTTCACTGGCGTTTTCACATTTTGCCGTGCGTAAAAACCTGGAGCCAAAATTTTAACTAAAATTAACCCCAGCAGACCCACACTATAGGCAATTAAGGCCTGCTCAGTCATCGCAACATCGTTTGCAGTAAACTTTCCGTAGAAAAAAAGCGCGCAGACAAGCGGCGTTGCCAAAACGGCCAGCGCTACGGCAGCAGGCGCGGCCAATAAAAATGTTAAGCGTAGCCCCCAATCCATTAATTGTCGGTACTCGTTTTCATCTTTGCTGGCAAAGGCTTTAGATAAGCTGGGTAACAAAATTGTCCCTAACGCCACGCCCAGCACACCTGTGGGAAACTCCATCAAACGGTCGGCATAATACAGCCAACTGACACTGCCTGTTTTTAAAAAAGAGGCAAATATCGTGTTCAAAATCAGTGAAATCTGCGCGACAGAAACCCCCAGTACCGCCGGACCCATTAACTTTAATATCCGCCACACACCTTCATCATGCGTAAAGTCTAACTTTGGTAACAGGCCAATTTGTTTTAAAAATGGCACCTGAAAAGCTAACTGCAACGCCCCACCCACAAACACTGCCCATGCCAGCACCTTAATCGGTTCAGCAAAATAATCTGCAAAAAACAATACTGCAGCAATCATCGCGACATTGAGCCACACGGGGGTGAACGCCGGAATGCTAAATTTGTTATAAGTATTGAGTACGCCTCCCGCCATAGATACCAGCGAGATAAAGAAAATATAGGGAAAAGTAATACGCAGTAATTCGATGGTGAGCTGCATTTTACCAGCGTCAGTTCTAAAACCAGGGGCAATGAGCGTCACAATAAAAGGCGCAGCCAACATACCTAATAGCGTAACCACCACTAAAATCAATCCTAACCAACTACCAACACGGCTCACCAACTGATGTGTTTCATCAAAGCTACGCTGGCTTTTATATTCACCAAGAATGGGCACAAAAGCCTGACTAAATGCGCCTTCAGCAGAAATTCTGCGTAATAAGTTTGGTATTTTGAAGGCGACAATAAACGCATCGCTCAACATACTTGCACCAAAGGCTCGCGCAATGAGTGTATCTCGCACAAAACCCAAAATGCGTGACACAAACGTCATGCTACCTACTTTGGCAAGAACCTTGAGTAAATTCATTGAATACACGGTGATTTTGAAATAAGAGCGTATTTTAACACGCGGACGAGACTATTTTTTGCCATATCAATTCAGCATAAATTTATAGAAAAATGGCGATTAGTTGTTGCCAAATCAGACAAAAAACACTAATATGCACGGTTTCGTATTAACACCCGTTAAGCATTAGGATAAATTACACATGGCAAATACCGCACAAGCTCGCAAACGCGCGCGTCAATCCGTAAAAGTAAACGCACATAATGCAGCGTTGCGCTCTACTTTGCGTACTGCAATTAAAAAGGTCATCAAAGCGATTGAAGCTGGCGACAAAGCTGCTGCAGTTGTTTCATATCAAGAAAACGTAGGCATTATTGACCGTATTGCTGATAAAAAGATTATCCACAAAAACAAAGCAGCACGTCATAAAAGCCGTTTGACAGCAGCCATCAAAGCTTTAAAAGGCGATGCACCTGTCACATTAACAAAAAAAGCAGCGCCTAAAGCTAAAGCAGCACCAAAAGCTAAAGTTGAAGCAAAAGCTGCACCCAAGAAGGCAACAGCTAAAAAAGCTAAAGCTGAATAATTTCTGGTAAATACAATAAAAAAGGCCTCGCTAAAAGCGAGGCCTTTTTTGTTAATGTTCTCAACCGTTTTTTTAACGTGAGCCTAAGTTAATCATTGGAATCGTTCCACCAGTCACTTGAGGCAACTGACCATTCCACTTCTCCAACGCTAAGCGCTGATTTTCAATCTCTCGTAGTTTGAGCAAATCAGGTGTAATTTCTTGTTTCTGTAATCGCAAAGACTCTGCCTCAGCTTTTGCAGACGCAATTTTCTGTTCTGCCTCTACTTTAATACGCTCCAAGTCGCGCTCCGCTTTCAATTTCAATTGATCTGCCGTCGTTTTACCTTCAATCGCCTGATTAAAGCTTTCAGAGAATCTGAAATTGACGATACTGAATTCATCAATCGCAATGCCATGGCGCAGTAAGCGGTCTTTCATAAATTGGCTGATTTGATCACGTACTTCTGGACGCTTGCTAATTAACTCTTCCGCTGTATATTTAGCCGTTGTGGCCTTAAACGCTTCTTGCACGGCAGGGATGATAATGCGATCACCCACAGAATCTAAATCACCAATTAACTGATACGTCTCGGCAACACGATTGGGAATCAAATGATAATTGAGTGCAATTTTAGTGTGTACTTGCTGCAAATCGCGTGATGCCGCATCACCGTCGCCTTCAGCTTTTTGAATTTGCACATTGATTTCTCGCACTTGCTGCATAATCGGCACACGGAAGTGCAAGCCCTCTTCAAAGACCACTGGTTCAACCTTACCAAACGTCGTCTTAACGCCACGATGGCCTGCATTGATGACAACAAAAGGATTTAACAATGAAACCAATATCAGCAAACCTATCGCAATCACGACATACTTAATTGCTTTTGGTAACCTAGGTGTAGTTAGATTTTGATTAATTAACGCCATACTGCTCCCCCTGAAATACTAATCTATTTTACTCGCCTATATGCAATTCACTGCGCGCCACCAGTGCAGTATTCAACACTGATTTTGCCTCTTTTCCTATCACCGTAAAATGGCCCATTTTGCGTCCTTTACGCGGCTCAGCTTTACCATAAAGATGCAACTTCAAGTTAGGATGGCTACAAGCCTTATCCCATGCGGGTTCTAGCGCTACGTTTTCCTCTCGCGCAAGCCAACTATCACCTAAAACATTCACCATCACGGCATTACTGTGCAAACTGGCATCACCCAGCGGCAAGCCAGCCAGCACTCGGACTTGCTGTTCAAACTGGTTGGTCACACAAGCATCTATGGTGTAATGACCGGAGTTATGCGGGCGCGGCGCAATTTCATTCACCAGCAACTGATTTTTGACTAGAAAAAACTCTACGCCCAACACCCCTACATAATTTAGCTTATCTGCCAACTTTTTGGCGAGCTCTCGTGCATTGGCTTTAACCACCTCGCTGCAACGGGCGGGCGCGATACTAATATCCAAAATACCATTCAAATGACTGTTTTCAGCCGTTGCGAAAGCTGCAATATGTCCGTGTGTATCACGTGCAAGCACGACTGAAACTTCCAAATCTAGTGGCAACATTTGCTCAAGCACACAAATCTCTTGCTTGAATTCAGCAAATGCTAATCGTGCTTCGGCTTGATTTTTAACGCGTGCTTGGCCTTTTCCATCGTAGCCAAAGCGCGCTACTTTTAATATCGCAGGGTAGAGCGTACTTGCGTCATCCGGTAAATCGGAGGCTTCATTGATGACAGCAAACGGCGCAACAGGCAAGCCCGCTTCTTTAATAAAATTTTTCTCCATCACACGGTTTTGCGCAATCGCAACGCTTTCTGCACTTGGTCGCACAATGACGGACTCTGCCAATTTTTTCAACGTGCTGGCAGGCACATTCTCAAACTCTGTGGTCACCGCAGCACAGGTATTTGATATTTGTTGAAGTGCATCTGCATCATCATAATTTGCACATATATGCACATCGGCAATCTTACCTGCCGGGCTGTTTTTATCGGGGTCAAGCACTGTTACCTGATAACCCATCTCGTGCGCGGCTATCACAAAAAAACGGCCCAATTGCCCGCCGCCAAGCATGCCCAACATGGCTGGTGGAAGAATAATAGGTTCTTGCTGTATAGGTAAGTGGCTCATTGGTTCAACACTTCGTATTTTTTTTAACGAAAAGAATAATACTCATCATCACAAGTTAAGGTTTTTCGCCCAACTCCATTGCGTGTACTTTTTTAGATTGATTTTGGCGGAATTCATCTAGTTTTTTGGCTAAAGTTCCGTCGTGATTTGCCAATATTGAAATAGCAAACAAGCCCGCATTTGCCGCACCAGCATCGCCTATCGCAAAAGTAGCTACCGGAACGCCCTTAGGCATTTGCACAATGGACAATAAAGAGTCTTGGCCTTGTAAATGCTTGCTGGGCACCGGAACGCCCAGTACCGGCAAAGTGGTTTTAGCCGCCACCATGCCAGGCAAGTGTGCTGCGCCACCCGCGCCAGCAATGATAACTTGAACACCATTTTTTTTCGCATCTTCAGCAAACTGAAACATTAAATCTGGCGTACGGTGTGCAGAGACCACTTTAGCCTCATACGCCACGCCAAAATCTGCCAGCATTTGTGCTGCATTTTTCATTACGGGCCAATCACTGTCGGACCCCATAATAATTGCCACCAATGGTTTTTGACTCATTCCGTACCCTTCTACATCACGATTAAACTGTCGCGATGAATTAATTCAGCCTCATCGACATAGCCTAGAATTTTCTCAATTTCACTGCTTGGTTTTTTTAAAATACGCGCCGTCTCGCTCGCAGAGTAGTTAACCAGACCACGCGCAATTTCTAGCCCATTTACATCAACACAAGCAACCACATCCCCACGTTCAAAGTAACCTTCGACCGCTGTCACACCTATTGGTAATAAGCTTTTACCCTCTGATTTCAGTACCTTTACGGCACCATCATCTAACACCAGTTTGCCTGAAGTGCGTAAATGGTCTGCTAACCATTGTTTACGCGCAACTGTTTTAATTTGCGTAGCCTCTAAATGCGTTCCAATGACTTCGCCATTTACTAAACGAAGCAATACTTCTTTTTCTCGACCTGATGCAATCACAGTATGTGCACCACTACGCGCCGCACGCTTCGCTGCAAGAATTTTAGTCAACATTCCACCTGTGCCAACGCTGCTTCCTGCACCACCCGCCATTTGCTCTAATGCCACATCGCCCGCTGTGGCGTGCTGAACAAATTCAGCTTGTGGGTTGCTACGTGGATCTGCTGAATACAATCCGGCCTGATCAGTGAGAATCACCAGTGCATCCGCCTCTATTAAATTTGCAACCAGAGCGCCTAGGGTATCGTTATCACCAAATCGAATTTCATCGGTGACGACCGTATCATTTTCGTTAATGATAGGAATTACGTTTAAATCCAACAACGTACGTAACGTGCTACGCGCGTTAAGATAGCGTTTTCTATCGGCTAAATCGTCATGCGTCAATAACACTTGTGCAGTATGCAGTCCATGCTCGGCAAAGCAACGCTCGTACATTTGCACCAAACCCATTTGCCCGACGGCCGCAGCCGCCTGCAACTCATTAACCGCCGTTGGACGCTTTCTCCACCCAAGACGCTGCATTCCTTCTGCCACAGCTCCAGACGACACTAGCACCACCTGTTTGCCCTGCTTCACAATGCCAGAAATTTGCGCAGCCCAAGCAACTATGGCAGCCTGGTCCAAGCCGTTGCCATTATTCGTCACTAGGCTAGAACCCACCTTGACGACAATCACCTTTGCATCATGTACCAGAGATTTCATTTTCTAACTCTTGTGCGGCTTGCGCTTTACTTTCCTCAATGTGCTGCATGATGGCATAAGTGAGTTCTTTACAACCGATGCCACTAATTGCAGAAATCGCAAACACACGTCCTTTCCAGCCATAGTCTTTTACAAACTGTTTCACGACTTTTTCAGAATCTTGCAGCATGTCGATTTTATTCAACACTAACCAGCGTGGCTTTTCGTAGAGTGCTTCATCATATTTTCTAAGCTCCTCAACAATCGCCCTAGCCTCGTGTACTGGGTCAACGCTCTCATCATAAGGGGCAATATCGACCAAATGCAGCAGTAAAGAAGTACGCTGCAAATGACGTAAGAATTGATGCCCCAAGCCTGCGCCTTCTGCCGCGCCTTCAATAATTCCAGGAATATCAGCAATCACAAAACTGCGTTCAGCATCTACCAGCACCACGCCTAAGTTGGGGTGTAAGGTCGTGAAGGGATAATCGGCTACTTTAGGTTTTGCGGCAGAAACCGAGCGAATAAACGTTGATTTACCTGCATTTGGCATGCCTAGCAAACCCACATCGGCCAATACTTTTAATTCCAAATAGAGTTCAAACTCCTCGCCAAGATCACCTTTGGTACATTGACGCGGCGCACGATTCAAGCTGGATTTAAAATGTACATTGCCCAAACCGCCCTTGCCGCCTGCGGCCATTTGTGCGCGCTGACCATGCTCACTTAAATCGACTAGCAATTGACCACTGGATTTATCCGACACCACTGTACCCACCGGTACGCGCAACACCATGTCTTCACCTTTTGCGCCATAACACTCAGCACTGCGGCCATTTTCACCACGCTGCGCTCTGAATGAGCGGGTGTAGCGATAATCCACTAAAGTATTAATATTACGGTCGGCTTCAAGAATGATGGAACCTCCGCGGCCACCATCACCGCCACTTGGGCCGCCCATAGGCTCGTATTTTTCACGACGAAACGTGGCGACCCCGT
>JAKPIR010000264.1 GCA_029549705.1 Pseudomonadota bacterium
TGGCCCCTGCGTTATTTTTAATGGGGATAGGCCCAATCGCGCGCTGGAAAGAAGCGCCTTTGCCAGAGTTAGCAAAACGTTTGCGCTGGGCGCTGGGTATTAGTATTGCCTTGGCAATTATATTGCCAGTGATGCTGGGTAACTTTACCCCTTGGATTGGTTTTGGTTTGTTTTTGGCTTTTTGGGTGTTGGCTACTTCGGTGGAGCTTGTTTATCAACGCTTACGTCTTTCAAACTTGCCATTATTGGCAAGTATTCGGTCAAACTCGCGCTCTTGGTGGGGCATGGTGATTGCACATTTGGGTATTGCCGTTTTCACATTTGGGGTGACCATAGTGAAAGGCTATGAATCAGAAATTGCAGTCAAGATGGCCCCTGGTGAAGTCGCGCATTTGGCAGGTTACGATTTTACTTTTGATGGCGTAAGAGAAGTTCAAGGCCCGAACTATGAAGCGAGCATCGGGCAAATCCATGTGAGTAAAAATGGCGTGTTACGCACCATACTTGAACCACAAAAACGCTTGTACACCGTCACCAATATGCCGATGACTGAAGCGGGTATTAGCCCACACCTGATTCATGATTTATACGCTTCGCTCGGTGAACCGCTTGAGAATGGCGCATGGAGCGTACGTATTTACCATAAGCCACTGGTGGAATGGATTTGGTTTGGCTGCTTAATGATGGGTTTTGGTGGCATTTTAGCTTTAACAGACAAACGCTACCGTGTGAAAAATCGTAATAAATCCATCGAACATGTAGATTCAAAAGTAACAGCAGTGACACCTGAGGTAAAAGCATGAAACCATGGCAACGCGCTTTAATTCCATTAGTGCTATTTTTAGTGGTGGCGGGTTTTCTTTTTAAAGGATTATTTCTTAACCCAAAAGAAATTCCTTCGCCATTATTGGGAAAACCAGCCCCAGCGTTTAGTTTACCGCGCCTAGATAATGCTGAAATACAGTTTTCTCCTAAGGAAATGTTAGGTCAAGTATGGCTACTTAACGCTTGGGCTTCTTGGTGTCCTTCCTGCGTAGACGAACATCCGGTGCTAGTGGCATTTTCTAAAGCAAATATTGCACCTGTGGTCGGCCTCGATTACAAAGACACGCAGGCAGATGCGCAACGATGGTTAGACAAAGGCGGCAACCCCTATGTTGTCACCGTGATGGATACAGATGGTCGTGTGGGTATTGATTACGGTGTTTATGGTGTTCCTGAAACCTATGTGATTGATAAAAAAGGCATGATAGCCTATAAGCAGACGGGGCCTGTGACGGAAGAAGCATTACGCGACACGATTATTCCTTTGGTTAAACAATTGCAATCAGAAGTGAATCAATGATGATAAAAAATCACTTGGTACGTATTATTTTAGCGCTTTTTTTCTTGCAGATAACGCTGACCAGCGCCCAAGAGGCGCAACCCTTGCGGGAAAATAATGCTGTTGAAGCGCAGGTGCAAAGGCTTTCAGAAGAGTTGCGTTGTTTGGTTTGTCAAAATCAAACATTAGCTGACTCTCACGCGGGCCTTGCAGAAGACCTAAAGCAGGAAATTCGCGAGATGGCAAATAAAGGCATGAGCGACCAAGCCATTATTGATTATTTGGTGGCGCGTTATGGTGACTTTGTGCGCTATCGCCCGCCCTTGAATACAACCACTTATTTATTATGGCTAGGCCCGTTTGTGCTGTTGCTTAGTGGTGTGGCCGGTTTATTTTTGATGTTGCGTAGACGTCAAAATGTGCAGGTTGATACAACCCTCAGTGAGGAAGAAGTACGTCGTGTGGAAGCAATATTAGCGTCAGATAAGGATTCGTAATGTGGGTTTTTCTTGTAATAGTCATGGTTTTAATCGCAGTCGTTCTGGTGATGGTGTTGCCTACATTGTTACGGCCACAAACGACGACTCAAAACGACGCAAACGCCAAAAATCGTGAAATATTTCGCCAACAGTTTGATGAAATCAGCCAAGATAAAGCCAATGGCGTGTTAGACGAGGCGCAGTTTCAAATTACTAAATCTGAGTTAGAACGCCGTATGCTAGATGAAGTGGGGATTGCTACGACAACGACAATCAATACCGAACCAGATCGTAAGTTAGCCATTGCCATCACCGTACTTGTTCCGCTACTGGCATTCTGGCTATACGTCAAAATTGGCCAACCTGAAGTGCTATTAAAGTCAGTCGGCGAAGTGCCAGTCGTCTCTGATGTATCAACCCTAGAACACAGGGCGATGGCTGGTGATATTGAACCATTGCTGGTGGCGCTTAAAGATAAATTAGTGGAAAACCCAGAAAATGGCGAAGGCTGGGCATTATTAGCGCGTTCGTACGTCTCGTTGGGGCGTCATGCTGAAGCCGTGCCTGCCTATGAAAAAGCCGCAAAAATTATCACAGACGACCCACAATTGCTTGCGGATTATGCAGACGCACTGGCGGTGGCAAGCGGTGGAAAATTGGCGGGCGCGCCAGAGGATTTAGTCAATCAAGCACTTAAATTAGATCCTCATCATCAAAAAGCACTCATGCTTTCCGCCACAATTGCCTACGATAAGCAAAACTACAAAGAGGCAATTCAAATCTGGGAGCGTTTACAAAGTGAGCTTTCCGCCGACTCAGAATTGAAATCGTATGTGCAGACTGCGCTCGCTGAAGCCTATGCAGTTTCTGGAGAAAAACCGTCAGCACAACTGACTAAACAGTCTGTTGAAAAACAAAGTGCAGTGCAAAAACAAGGTATTCGCGGCGTTGTTCGCGTTCAAGCGGATTTGGCAAAAAAATTAGCGCCGACGGATACCCTGTTTGTGTTCGCGCGTGCGGCTCAGGGCGCACCTATGCCCGTGGCCATTGTGCGCGCCAGTGCAAAAGATCTGCCTTTTCAATTCCAGTTAGATGATAGCCATTCACTTATGCCCAGCAATAAACTCTCACAAACGGGTGAAGTTGTCGTGGTGGCGCGTATTTCAAAAAGTGGTGACGCCAAACCGCAGGCAGGCGATTTGCAGGGCACGTCTACTGTGATGAAGCCTGTTGGTGAAAATGTAGAAATTGAAATCAACGAAGTGGTGAAATAACACGCTGTTCAAGTTGATATTTAACTTTAAATAACACCCTAAACCCCCTCGAGAGAAAAAACATGCTTTGCAAGCCTTGTAAATAAAGGCTTGCAGAGCATCTAAAAAGGTTGTGTGTAAAACTGCTGTTTTTAGGATGCGTTTTACGCAACATTCCGGTGGTTTATTCTGCGCGCAAGGTTAGTTGCCTCAGTCTTATTTCATGGTCGGCATCACAAACTCAGCCCCGCCATTTTTGCTGGCCGCAGGCCAGCGCGAAGTGGTGGTTTTCAAGCGCGTATAAAAGCGTATGCCTTCGGTGCCGTAAATGTGGTGGTCACCAAACAGCGAGCGCTTCCAACCACCAAAACTGTGGAAAGCAATTGGCACTGGAATGGCCACGTTCACGCCGACCATGCCTGCTTGCACGCGGCTGGTAAATTCACGCGCAGTTTCGCCATCGCGGGTGAATATCGCCGTGCCATTGCCAAACTCATGGTCGTTCACCAACTGAAGTGCCTCTTCAAAAGTTTTAGCACGCACTACGCATAGCACTGGGCCAAAAATTTCTTCTTTGTAAATGCGCATGCTTTTGGTTACATGGTCAAACAGGCAGGGTGCTAAAAAGAAGCCATTTTCATAGCCTTTGTGCGCGTATTTACGGCCATCAATGACTAGATTTGCGCCTTCAGTGACGCCTAAATCGACATATTCTTTCACCTTGGCAAAGTGTTGTGGTGTGACCAAAGGCCCCATATCGGCTTTTTCATTTAAGCCTTGGTCTATGGTAATGGTTTTTACTTTTTCTTTGAGTTTTTCAACCAATGCATCTGCCACATTCCCTACCGTGACAGCTACAGAAATGGCCATGCAGCGCTCGCCAGCCGAGCCGTAACCTGCGCCAATTAAGGCATCAGCCACTTGGTCTACATCAGCATCGGGCATCACGACCAAGTGATTTTTGGCGCCGCCCAAGGCTTGAACACGTTTGCCATTTTTGGTGCCGGTGCTGTAAATATGCTCGGCAATCGGCGTAGAACCGACAAAGCTGATGGCTTGTACGCGTTTATCTGCTAGCAGCACATCAACCGCTTCTTTATTGCCATTGATGATGTTGAATACACCCGCAGGCAAGCCGGCTTCTGCCAGTAAGTCGGCCAACATTAAACTGGCGCTGGGGGTTTTTTCAGAAGGCTTCAGTACAAAGGTGTTGCCTGTGGCAAGCGCTACAGGAATCATCCATAACGGCACCATGACCGGAAAATTAAAAGGCGTGATGCCTGCCACCACGCCCAGCGGCTGGTGCATGCTGTAAGTATCAATCCCCGTGCCGACTTGTTCGTTATAGTCACCTTTAAGTAAATGTGGCGCACCGCAGGCAAATTCGACCACTTCAATCCCGCGTGTGACTTCACCGCGCGCATCAGAGATGGTTTTGCCATGCTCTAACGAAATCGCCTTGGCTAAGTCGTTGGCATGTTCATCGAGTAACGCTTTGAATTTAAATAAAATACGCGCACGGCGTAAGGCCGGCATTGCAGCCCAGGCTGGAAACGCTGCCTGCGCAGTGGCAATGGCCGCTTCCGTTTCAGTCGCAGTGGCATTGCAGAGTTTGGCTGTTACTTCGCCGGTGGCTGGGTTATACACGTCGCTCTGTCTACCGCCAGTACCTACCACATGCTGGCCGTTGATGTAATGCCCGATGGTTTTAATGCTCATTTTGTTGCTCCAATTTTTGCTAACTTACTTTATTAATGAATCGGGTTATGTAGGAGCGCAATTTATTGCGCGAATTCGGCATTGCATTCGCGCAATAAATTGCGCTCCTACATCAGTTTTTTTATGATTGTATAGGTTGATGCGCCGCCCAAGACTGCTCAATTTTTAGGTAATTATTCGCGTTCAATCCCGTTTCACCTTGATTTGCCACGTATTTAATGGCATCGCTAAGCGTGCTAAAAATACGGTCAATTTCGTGTTTTTCGATGGTCAGTGGCGGTGATATTGCAATAATGTCGCCGGTGTAGCGTACATGCAGACCCAGCTCATAACATTTGAGATAAACCGCAAACGCAAACGCACCCACTTTGCCGGCGATGCTCTCAAACTCAATGCCGACGACCAAGCCAATGTTGCGAATGTCTTTGACCATGGGCAAGCCTTTCAGGCTGTGCGCGGCGACTTCGAGATACGGGCTTAAACTGGCGGCGCGGTCTTCCAGTTTTTCTTGTTTAAAAATATCCAAGGTGGCAATGGCTGCCGCGCAGGCAATAGGAATTGCGCTGTAAGTATAACCATGTGGCAATTCAATCGCGCCTGTGGGCGATTTTTCCATAAACGCATCGTAAATTTCTCGTTTTACTGCTACCGCGCCCATCGGCACCACGCCATTGGTGAGGCCCTTTGCGCAAGTGAGGATATCTGGAATCACATCAAAATAGTCCGCGCCAAATTTTGTACCTAGCCTGCCAAAACCCGTAATCACTTCATCAAAGATGAGCAAAATACCATATTGGGTACAAATTTCACTCAGGCGTTTTAAGTAGCCTGCGGGCGGCACAATCACTCCTGCCGAACCTTGCATGGGCTCGACAATCAGCGCTGCGATAGTGGCTGGGTCATGCAGTGCCAAGATGCGCAGCTCAAATTCATTGGCTAGAGCAATGCCGCCATCTTGCGGAACGCCTTTGGTAAACGCGTTATTGGCAATATCGAGCGGGTGGCGAATATGGTCAACACCGCTTAACGCGTTGCCGAAGGCCTTGCGATTACCCGCAATGCCACCGACTGATATTCCACCAAAATTAACGCCATGATAACCGCGTTCGCGACCGATGAGTTTATTACGAAGCGGGTTGCCGCAGACGCGATGGTATGCAAGGGCAATTTTGAGCGCAGTGTCGGCGGATTCAGAGCCAGAGTTGGTAAAGAAGATTCTGTCCAAGCCTTTCGGCATGTAATCGGCAACGCGGCTTGCAGCCTCAAACGCTAACGGATGGCTAGATTGAAAAGCTGGCGCGTAATCAAGGGTGAGTAGTTGTTTGCCTACCGCCGTAGCAATTTCTTCGCGCCCATGCCCGGCAGGTACGCACCACAGGCCTGCCGTGCCATCCAAGACTTGTCTATCGTCCATCGCGGTGTAGTAATTTCCGCGTGCGGCCTTGAATAACCTTGGCATAGATTTAAATTGTCGATTAGCCGTAAAAGGCACCCAATAGTGCGATAAGTCCGGTAATAGGTCTGTGCTGGTATTTTTCATTGATATTCCAAAATGAAACTTTGTAAATTGCTTTTTATGTGCATAGTTAAGTGTTTAGCTTATGATGTCAAGAATGGTTTTTTTAAAAATTAACGCATTGATTTAATGCTATTTAATTTTTATACTGTTATTGAATATTTAACACTTTTAACACAAGGAACAAAGATAAATATGATAGATCAGGATGTAGGCGCAAGACTACGCATGGTGCGATTGCGCAAGCAACTCTCACAGCGCGCACTGGCTAAAAAGGCAGGGGTAGCCAATGCAACGATTTCACTGATTGAGTCAGGGCAGACGAGCCCGTCGGTGAGTGCATTGAAGCGCATTTTGGCGGGTGTACCGATGACATTGGCTGAATTTTTTTCAGACGAATTGCCACATGTCAAAAGTGAGGTATTTTACCGCGCAGATGAACTTACTGAAATTAGTGCAGGTGCAGGAATTTCATATCGGCAAATTGGCTCAGCCAAAGCGGGGCATGTATTGCAAATTTTGTATGAAACCTACGCAGTGGGCGCCGATACGGGCTTGGTGATGTTACAGCACCAAGGTGAGGAGGGCGCTGTGATACTTTCAGGCAAGCTGGAAGTTACCGTAGGCAA
>JAKPIR010000275.1 GCA_029549705.1 Pseudomonadota bacterium
ATGGTGATGCCAGGTGACAACGTATCTATCACAGTCACACTGATTGCACCGATTGCGATGGAAGATGGCTTACGCTTCGCTATTCGTGAAGGTGGCCGTACCGTTGGTGCTGGCGTGGTCGCTAAAATCATCGAGTAATTATTGTTAATAAAGCGGCAGGCTTAAGTCTGCCGCTTCGCTCTTTATAAGGAAAAATCATGGCAGCTCAAAAAATTCGTATTCGTTTAAAAGCATTTGACTATCGTTTAATCGATCAATCTGCTCAGGAAATTGTTGAAACTGCTAAACGTACTGGCGCAGTAGTGAAGGGTCCAGTACCACTTCCTACTCGCATAGAACGTTTTGACATTTTGCGTTCCCCTCACGTGAACAAGACATCTCGTGACCAATTTGAAATTCGCACCCACCAACGTTTGATGGATATTGTAGATCCAACCGATAAAACGGTAGACGCACTGATGAAGTTGGATTTGCCAGCTGGTGTGGATGTTGAAATCAAGCTGTAAAGTTTAAGTAGTAAAATCTAGTTGTAAAAAAAACTGAGGTTCGGTATAATCCGGCCTCTTTCATGGAAGTCGGTCAATTGTAATCGGCTTTTTTAACTAAAATAAAAGGAAACGATCATGAGCTTAGGGCTTATAGGTCGCAAGGTGGGTATGACCCGTGTGTTTACAGAAGATGGCGCTAGCGTCCCTGTAACTGTGCTGGAAGTGGTACCCAACCGTGTGACACAGATCAAGACGAGCGCAAGTGATGGCTATACTGGCCTCCAAGTTGCTTACGGTACTCGTCGTGCTAGCCGTGTGAATAAAGCGCTGACTGGGCATTATGCAAAGTCCGGTTCTGCTTTAGGTGCTGGTATTCATGAATTCTCTGTTGGTGATGATGTGCTGGCAAACTATACTGCTGGTGCAAATATTACTGTAGATATTTTTCAAGCAGGTCAAAAAGTTGATGTGACCGGCACTTCATTGGGTAAGGGTTTTACTGGCGCAATTAAGCGTCACCATTTCAGCTCGAACCGTGCGTCACATGGTAACTCTCGCTCACATAATGTGCCGGGCTCTATCGGTATGGCGCAAGATCCAGGCCGTGTATTCCCTGGTAAGCGTATGCCTGGTCATTTAGGTGCTGTTAAAGTGACAACGCAAAATCTTGAAATAGTGCGTGTTGACGTAGAGCGTAATCTATTGTTGATTAAAGGTGCAATCCCTGGCTCTAAAGGCGGCGACGTAGTTGTACGTCCAGCTATTAAAGCTAAAGCCACAAAAGCCCAAGGGGGAGCTAAGTAATGGAACTTAAATTAATAGACAAAAATGGCAAAGCTGCTAAAAAAGGCGTGACTGTATCTGATGATACGTTTGGTCGCGAATTTAACGAAGCTTTAGTGCATCAGGTTGTGGTGGCTTACATGGCAAACGCTCGTACTGCTACTCGTGCACAAAAAGGCCGTGATACTGTTGCGCATACTACGCACAAACCTTACGCTCAAAAGGGTACGGGTAATGCGCGTTCAGGTATGACATCAAGCCCAATCTGGCGTGGAGGTGGACGTGCATTCCCTAATTCACCTAACGAAAATTTCAGCCATAAAGTAAACCGTAAGGCTTATCGTGCTGGTATGCAAACAATCCTTTCTGAATTAGTTCGTCAAGAACGTTTGAACGTGGTTGAAGAGTTTGCGGTAACAACACCAAAAACAAAAGACTTGGCTGAGAAAATCAAAGGTATGGGTTATGAAGGTGCTGTATTAGTGCTAACGGACGGTTTTGACGAGAATTTATATCTATCTTCACGTAACCTAATTAACGTTATGGTTGTTGAAGCGCAATACGCTGACCCTGTTAGTTTGGTGCGTTTTCCAAACGTTGTGGCGACTACTGCTGCAGTGAAGAAACTTGAGGAGATGTTAGCATGATGACCGCTATTACTAAAACTCAAGATCGCTTATTGCAAGTAATCTTAGCGCCACAAATCACTGAAAAAGCGACATACATTGCTGATAAGCATCAACAAATCGCTTTTATCGTACGCACTGATGCCACTAAACCTGAAATCAAGGCTGCAGTTGAGCTTGTTTTTATGGTCGAGGTTGATAAAGTTGCTGTGATTAACGTAGGTGGAAAAACAAAACGTGCTGGCCGCAGTATGGGTAAGCGTAAAGACTGGAAAAAAGCTTATGTAAGCTTAAAGCCAGGTCAAGAAATTAACTTTGCAGCAGCCGAATAAGGAGAGAAGATATGGCATTAGTTAAAGTCAAACCAACTTCCCCTGGCCGTCGTGGTGTTTTAAAAGTTGTAACGCCTGATTTATATAAAGGTAAACCACACGCTCCGCTGTTGGAAAGTCAAAGTAAAAACGCTGGCCGTAATAACAATGGTCGTATTACAACACGTCACCAAGGTGGTGGTCATAAACAACATTACCGTTTAATTGACTTCCGTCGCAATAAAACTGGTATTCCAGCGACTGTGGAGCATATTGAATATGATCCAAACCGTACAGCACACATTGCTTTACTGTGTTATGCGGATGGTGAGCGTCGTTACATTATTGCACCGCGTGGCGTAACAGCTGGTATGCAATTAATCAGTGGTTCAGAGGCACCTATTAAAGTAGGTAACGCAATGCCGCTACGTAACATTCCGGTGGGTAGCACAATTCATTGTATCGAATTGCAACCTGGTAAAGGTGCTCAAATTGCTCGTTCAGCAGGTACGTCAGTACAGTTGCTAGCGCGTGAAGGTGCTTATGCTCAATTACGTTTACGTTCAGGTGAAGTTCGCCGGGTGCATGTTGATTGCATGGCAACTTTAGGTGAAGTAGGTAACGAGGAGCATTCATTGCGTTCAATTGGTAAAGCTGGTGCAATGCGCTGGCGTGGTGTTCGCCCAACTGTTCGTGGTGTGGTGATGAACCCCGTTGATCACCCGCACGGTGGTGGTGAAGGCCGTACTGCTGCAGGTATGAATCCAGTTAGCCCATGGGGTGTTAAAACTAAAGGTTATCGTACGCGTAGTAGTAAACGTACAGATAATATGCGTATTAGTCGTCGTCCGAGAGGCGTAAGGTAATTTATGGCACGTTCACTTAAAAAGGGTCCATTTATTGATGGTCATTTGGCTAAAAAAGTAGAAGTTGCAGCTGCAACGCGCGATCGTAAACCAATTAAAACTTGGTCTCGTCGCTCTACAATTTTTCCAGATTTTATTGGTCTTACTATTGCAATTCATAATGGTAAGCAACACATTCCAGTGTTGATTTCTGAAAACATGGTAGGTCACAAACTTGGCGAATTTGCATTAACACGCACTTTCAAAGGGCATGCAGCCGACAAAAAAGCTAAGAAGTAGGAGTTGATGATGCAAGTATCAGCAATATTAAAAGGTGTTCATCTCTCTCCGCAGAAAGCTAGATTGGTGGCAGACCTTGTTCGTGGTAAAAAAGTAGATCATGCGCTTAATATATTGAATTTTACGCCTAAAAAGGGCGCTGAAATTATCAAGAAAGTTGTTGAGTCTGCAATCGCAAATGCTGAACATAATAACGGGGCCGATATTGATGAGTTGAAGGTGACTTCAATTTACGTTGATAAAGGTATTGTGCTTAAACGTATTCGTCCACGCGCAAAAGGTCGCGCGGGTCGTATTACTAAACCAACCTGTCACATTCATGTGACAGTCGGTAACTAAGGGATCATCATGGGTCAGAAAATTCATCCAATTGGTTTCCGTCTGAGCGTTCAAAAGAACTGGGCCTCACGTTGGTATGCCAATAGCAAAAACTTCCCTGCAATGTTGCAAGGCGACATTAAAGTGCGTGAGTTTTTAAATAAAAAATTAGCGAGTGCTGCTGTTAGCCGCATTCTGATTGAGCGTCCAGCAAAAAACGCAAAAATCACTATATATAGCGCACGTCCAGGCGTTGTGATCGGTAAGAAGGGCGAGGATATTGAATCCTTGCGCGCTACATTACAGGGTTTAATGGGCGTTCCTGTTCATTTAAACATTGAAGAAGTGCGTAAACCGGAATTAGATGCAACTTTGATTGCGCAATCAATCGCGCAGCAGCTTGAAAAGCGCGTGATGTTCCGTCGTGCTATGAAGCGTGCTATGCAAAACGCAATGCGCTTGGGTGCTCAAGGTATCAAGATTATGAGCTCAGGTCGTTTGAATGGTATCGAAATCGCACGTACCGAATGGTATCGTGAAGGTCGCGTGCCGCTTCATACGCTGCGTGCTGACATTGACTATGGCGTAGCTGAGGCATCAACAACCTATGGCATTATTGGTATTAAGGTGTGGGTGTTTAAAGGGGAAATTTTCCCATCTAACATTCAAGCGCCTATAGGTGCAACAGCTACTCCAGTGGATGAGCCAGAGAAAAAAGTAAGAAAGCCGAGGGCTAAAGATGCTACAACCGTCTAGACAAAAATATCGTAAAATGCAAAAAGGCCGTAATAAAGGCATTGCAACTACGGGTAATAAAGTAAGTTTTGGTGATTTTGGTTTGAAGGCAGTGGGCCGTGGCCGTTTAACTGCGCGTCAAATTGAGGCGGCACGTCGCGTGATGACTCGCCACATTAAACGTGGTGGCCGCGTGTGGATTCGCATTTTCCCAGATCAACCAATTTCTAAAAAGCCTGCTGAAGTGCGTATGGGTAACGGTAAAGGTAGTACTGAGTACTACGTAGCTCAAATTCAGCCAGGCAAAATGTTATACGAGATGGACGGCGTGAGCGAAGAGCTTGCACGTGAAGCGTTCCGTTTGGCTGCTGCTAAGTTGCCAATTGAAACGACATTCATGACTCGTCAAATCGGCAGTTAAGGAAGGTACGCTAAAATGAAAGCAACCGATTTAAGAGCTAAAAGCGTTGAAGAACTAAATGCGGAGTTGATTGAATTGCGCCGTGCGCAATTTTCTCTACGTATGCAATTGGCTACTCAGCAGTTAAATAAAGTAGATCAGCTAGGTAAGGTACGCAAAGATGTTGCACGCGTTAAGCTTGTGTTAGCTGAGAAAGCGAAACAGGCATAATGATGACTGAAACAACAAAAGTAGTGCGTAGCCTAACAGGTCGCGTTGTAAGTGATAAAATGGATAAAACTGTTACTGTTTTGGTTGAACGTAAAGTTAAGCATCCATTGATTGGTAAAGTGGTTCGCCAGTCTAAAAAGTTTCATGCACATGATGAAACTAATAGTTGTAAAGAAGGTGACGTAGTGACCATCGTAGAAAGTCGCCCGCTTTCAAAAACAAAAACTTGGGTAGTTAAAGCAGCCTAGGTTTCAAGTTATCGTAGTGCAGTTGTTACGAATAATGATTGCACTACGTTACAAAGCAAGTTATAATGTTTGGCTATTTAGGCGGGCCATAAGCTCTCGCCCCAATACTGACCGGGTCTATCGGCCGTGTTAATTGAAAGTTAGTCTTTTGATTAAAAATGGCTGGTGTTGGTTTAACGGATTAAGTTGGAGATTATTCTCATGATTCAAATGCAATCTCGGCTAGAAGTTGCCGATAACACTGGTGCGCGCTCTGTGCAATGCATCAAGGTGTTAGGTGGCTCCAAGCGTCGTTACGCTGGAATTGGCGACATCATCAAGGTGAGCATCAAAGATGCTGCCCCACGTGGTCGCGTTAAAAAAGGCGAAGTTTACAGCGCGGTGGTTGTGCGTACTGCTAAGGGTGTTCGACGTCCGGACGGCTCTTTGGTTAAGTTCGATGGCAATGCTGCAGTACTGTTAAATAATAAGCTAGAACCGATTGGTACCCGTATTTTCGGCCCAGTAACACGTGAATTACGTACAGAAAAATTCATGAAAATCGTTTCATTAGCGCCAGAAGTGTTGTAGGAGCTCACATGAACAAAATTCGTAAGGGTGACCAAGTCATCTTAAATACAGGTAAAGACAAGGGTAAGCAAGGCACGGTAATTAGTATACTAGAATCTGGTCATGTGGTTGTTGAGGGTCTTAACATTGTTAAGAAACACGCAAAAGCTAACCCGATGAAAGGTGTTGCTGGCGGTATTATTGCGAAAGAAATGCCGATTGACATTTCTAACGTTGCTTTATTTAACAGTGCGACACAAAAAGGTGATCGCGTAGGCTTCAAAACATTAGATGATGGTCGCAAAATCCGCGTATTCAAATCTAATGGTGAAGCAGTGGACGCATAGGAAGAATCATGGCGCGTTTAAAAGACTTTTATAAAGACTCTGTTGTTAAATCAATGACTGAGCAATTTGGCTACACTTCAGTAATGCAAGTGCCTCGCATTGAAAAAATAACGCTTAACATGGGTGTTGGCGAAGCGGTTGCTGATAAAAAAGTAATGGAGCATGCTGTTGGCGATATGGAAAAAATTGCTGGTCAAAAAGCAGTTGTAACTAAAGCTAAAAAATCAGTGGCTGCATTTAAGATCCGTGATGACTATCCTGTTGGTTGTAAGGTGACTTTACGCCGTGAACGTATGTATGAGTTCTTGGATCGTTTGGTAACTGTTGCTATTCCACGTATTCGTGACTTCCGCGGTATTTCTGCGAAATCATTTGATGGTCGTGGTAACTACAACATGGGTGTTAAAGAGCAAATCATTTTTCCTGAAATTGAATACGATAAAATCGATGCAATCCGTGGGATGAATATTACTATCACAACTACTGCGAAAACGGATGAAGAAGCAAAAGCTTTGCTTGCTGCGTTTAGTTTTCCTTTCAGGGGTTAAGACATGGCTAAAACCTGTATGACAGAACGCGAAATCAAACGTCGCGCAACTGTAGAGAAATTTGCAGCAAAACGTGCTGCGCTTGAAACTGCAATGAATGATGTTAATGCAACGGCTGAAAGTCGTCGTGATGCTCGCTTGAAATTTCAAGCGCTTCCCCGTAACGCTAGCCCAGTTCGTTTGCGTAACCGTTGTGCTTTAACTGGTCGCCCACGTGGTGTGTTTAGTAAATTTGGTATTGGGCGTAGTAAATTACGCGATTTAATGATGAGTGGCCAAGTGCCAGGCGTCACTAAAGCCAGCTGGTAATAGGAGAAATAACAATGAGTATGAGTGATCCGATTGCCGACATGTTGACGCGTATTCGTAATGCGCAAATGGTCAACAAGGCGGTTGTTGCTATGCCTTCATCAAATGTTAAGTCTGCTATCGCTAGCGTTCTTAAAGATGAAGGTTACATTGAAGATTTTGCTGTGCAAAAAGAAGGAAACAAAGCAACTTTGAATATTAGTCTTAAGTATTATGCTGGTCGTCCAGTAATTGAGCGTATTCAACGTGTAAGTAAGCCTGGTTTGCGTGTATACAAAGGATCTCAAGAGATTCCTAAAGTAATGAATGGTCTTGGTGTGACAATTATGTCTACATCCAAGGGGGTAATGACAGATCGTAAAGCTCAAGCTGCCGGTATCGGTGGTGAAGTGCTCTGCGTAGTGGCTTAAGGAGAAGCAAATGTCACGTGTTGCTAAAAATCCAGTCGCTATTCCTGCTAAAGTTGAAGTGGTGTTAAGTGCAAGTTCAATTGATGTAAGCGGCCCATTAGGTAAATTGTCTCATCCGCTAACTGATGCGGTTGTGCTTAAGCGCGAAGGTGAAACGATCACGTTTCAAGCCGCAAGCGATGCACAACACTCACGTGCAATGTCTGGTACATTGCGCGCATTGGTGGCCAATATGGTTAAAGGTGTGTCAGAAGGCTTTACACGTAAATTAACACTCGTTGGTGTTGGTTACAAAGCTGCTGCACAAGGTGCGGTATTAAACTTAGAATTAGGTTATTCACATCCAATCAACCACAAAATGCCTGCTGGCGTGACTGTGGCAACTGCAACACCAACAGAAATTTTGCTAACTGGTGTTGATAAGCAGGTGATTGGCCAGGTTGCTGCACAGATTCGTGCTTACCGCGCTCCAGAGCCTTATAAAGGTAAAGGTGTTCGTTATGCTGATGAAGTTGTAGCAATTAAAGAAACCAAGAAGAAATAAGGCTTAAAAAATGAACAATGTAAATAATCGCTTGCGTCGTGCACGTAAAACCCGTGCCAAAATTGCAGAGCTAAAAGTTACACGACTAAGTGTGCATCGTACAAATACACACATTTACGCGCAAATTATCGCTGAAACTGGTGATAAGGTAATTGTTAGTGCATCTACGGTAGAGGCTGACGTTCGTAAAAAAATCAAAAACGGCGGCAACGTAGAAGCTGCAGCTGCAATTGGTAAATTGATTGCTGAAAAAGCGAAAAAGGCTGGTGTTACCACCGTGGCTTTCGATCGTTCAGGTTATAAATATCATGGTCGTATTAAAGCGTTGGCAGATGCCGCACGTGAAAACGGCTTGTCCTTCTAATTGGTCTGATTGCTTAAGAGGTTAATGATGGCGAGAGAAATGGAACAGCAACAGCAGCAGACTGATGGTTTGCGCGAAAAGATGATTGCAGTTAATCGTGTAAGTAAAACGGTTAAGGGTGGTCGTATTATGAGTTTTGCAGCTCTTACGGTAGTTGGTGATGGCGATGGCGCTGTCGGCATGGGTAAGGGTAAGGCGCGTGAAGTGCCAGTTGCAGTACAAAAGGCAATGGATGAGGCGCGTCGTGGTATGTTGAAAATCAACTTAACAAACGGTACGTTGCATCACGCTGTTACTGGTGTGCACGGTGCGGCTAAAGTGTTCATTCAACCAGCTTCTGAAGGTACTGGTATTATCGCTGGTGGTGCGATGCGTGCTATTTTTGAGGTAATGGGTGTGACTAACGTTGTGGCTAAATGTATCGGTTCAACTAACCCTTACAACTTGGTTCGTGCAACATTGAACGGTTTAGAGTCAATGAATACCCCGGCTGAGATAGCAGCTAAGCGCGGTAAATCAGTTGAAGAAATTAGAGGCTAATGATGGCTAATCAAAAAACAATTGAAGTGACGCTGGTCAAAAGTGTTATAGGACGGATACAAGCGCATCGCGCAACTGTAACTGGCCTAGGTCTTCGCCGTCTAAATCACACGGTGTTGGTTGAAGATACGCCGGCAATACGCGGCATGATTAATACTGTTTCTTACTTATTGCGAGTTTCTGATGTCGCTCCAGAGGCTGCAAAGCAATCTGGCAAGGCTGATTCTCTAAAGAAGAATATTCCTGATTCAACTGTGCCAAAAAAATACCTTAACAAAGCTGGGGCAGAGGATCTAACAGTCATTGAAGGTGTTGGTCCTAAAATTTCAGAGCTGTTAATTGCTGCAGGTATTGCGACATTTAAACAATTAGCAAGTGCAAAAGTTTCAAAAATTGAAGAAATTTTAAAGGCAGCCGGCTCTCGTTATGCATTGGCTAACCCAGGAACTTGGCCTGAGCAAGCTGCGTTGCTCGCTGCAGGAAAGTTCGATGACTTTGAGAAGCTTGCTAAAGAACTTGATGGCGGCGTACGTAAGTAACTAGCTAGATATAAATTGATTGGAAGTAGCATGCAATTAAATACAATTAAGCCTGCTGAAGGCGCAAAAAAAGAACCCCGTCGTGTTGGTCGCGGTATTGGCTCTGGGCTTGGTAAAACTGCTGGGCGTGGTCATAAAGGGCAAAAGTCACGCACGGGGGGCTTTCATAAAGTTGGTTTTGAAGGCGGCCAAATGCCTATTCAGCGCCGTCTGCCAAAGCGCGGCTTCAAGTCGATGACTAAGGCTGATACAGCACATGTTCGCACAAGTGAACTGGCACTCGTGCCTAACGAAGTGATTGATTTGCTTGCATTAAAAGCAGCAAACATTGTTTCTGGTACAGTAAAAAATGCCAAGTTGTTTTTATCAGGTGAAGTGAATGGTAAATATAACATCCAGGGCTTGTTATTGACTAAGGGCGCACGCGCAGCAGTTGAAGCCGCTGGTGGCAAAGTGTTAGAAGCAGAGTAAGAGAACATCTTGGCACAAGAAGGATTGTTAAAAACGGCATCAAAAATGGGTGAACTAAAAAGTCGCCTGTTTTTTGTGCTTGGCGCGCTTGTGGTATACCGCTTAGGCGCGCATATACCAGTACCTGGAATTGATCCTGTTGTTCTGGCTAAATTATTTGAATCTCAAAGTGGTGGGATACTGGGAATGTTTAATATGTTCTCAGGCGGAGCGCTATCAAGATTCACCGTATTTGCCTTAGGTATCATGCCATATATATCGGCTTCTATCATTATGCAGCTTATGGCTGCGGTTTCACCAAAGTTAGAGCAACTCAAAAAAGAAGGTGAAGCTGGTCGTAGAACCATTACGAAATATACCCGTTATGGCACCGTTGTATTAGCTACATTTCAAGCATTAGGCATTGCCATTATGCTTGAAGGGCAACCTGGTTTGGTGTTAGAGCCTGGCTTGGTTTTTAGATTAACAGCTGTAATTACTCTGGTAAGTGGCACAATGTTCTTGATGTGGCTTGGTGAGCAGATTACTGAGCGCGGTATAGGTAATGGGATTTCTATTATTATCTTTGCAGGTATTGTTGCTGGGTTACCTAAGGCAATTGGTTCTACTGCAGAGATGGTGAATACTGGTGCATTCAGTATTCCATTAGCGTTCTTCTTGTTGGTTGCAACAATTTTGGTGACCGCACTAGTGGTATTTGTTGAACGTGGTCAGCGTAAAATAACCGTCAATTACGCAAAGCGACAAGTGGGCAATAAGGTTTATGGCGGGCAGACAACCCATTTACCTATGAAGTTAAATATGGCCGGCGTAATCCCTCCAATATTTGCTTCTAGTATTATCTTGTTTCCTGCTACACTGGCTGGCTGGTTTGGAGGTACTGAGAGTATGTATTGGTTAAAAGATATTGCTACAGCTTTATCTCCAGGACAACCTATATATATATTGTTTTTTGCTGCTGCAATTGTTTTCTTTTGTTTCTTTTACACCGCTTTGCAATTTAATCCAAAGGACACAGCGGATAACCTAAAGAAAAGCGGTGCATTTATTCCCGGAATTCGACCTGGAGACCAGACAGCAAAGTATATTGACAGGATTATGGGTAGGTTAACTTTAGTAGGCGCTGCATATATAACATTGGTTTGTTTATTGCCTGAGTTCTTAATATTGAAATTTAACACACCGTTCTATTTTGGCGGCACATCATTACTAATTATAGTGGTGGTAACGATGGATTTTATGACGCAGGTGCAATCACACTTAATGTCTAACCAGTACGAAGGATTGCTAAAAAAGGCGAATTTTAAGGGTGGTACACAAAGTTCCAGATAGCATTTGATGTAAGTTGGTAAATAAAGTTTATATGGTATTGGAGTAGTTAATGAGAGTTCGAGCATCAGTAAAAGCATTATGTCGTAATTGTAAGGTTGTGCGTCGCCGCGGCGTTGTACGTATTATTTGTACTGACCCACGTCACAAACAACGTCAAGGTTAATAGATAATATTAATTAAATTAGAGTAAGAAATAGACTCTAGTTGGGATGGTTGCATAATTATTTTGCAATCAGAAGAATAGCTAATTGATAAGATTGGGATTTGCTGATAAAATGCTCGGCTTTTTAAAATGCTGATAATTTTTAGGTAAACCTAAATATTGGAGTAAAGTATGGCGCGTATTGCTGGGGTAAATATACCCAATAACAAACATGCTGAGATTGCGCTAACTGCAATTTACGGTATTGGTAGAAATACTGCACAAAAAATATGTGCGGCTGCTGGCGTATCGCCATCAGCAAAAATGAAAGACTTAAATGACGCAGATGTTGATAAGCTGCGTGATGAAGTTGCTAAAGAAAAAGTTGAAGGCGACTTGCGCCGTGAAGTTTCAATGAATATCAAGCGTTTAATGGATTTAGGCTGCTATCGCGGTGTGCGTCATCGTCGTGGCTTGCCGGTTCGTGGTCAGCGTACTAAAACAAACGCTCGTACACGTAAAGGTCCGGTCAAGGCAATTAAGCAATCCAAATAGCCTAAAACTCATAACGACAATCTAGTTATAGTTTCAGAATTTTAGTAGGAATTATTGGTAAGGAAAGTGCAACATGGCAAAAGCTAATGTACGCGTAAGAAAAAAGGTTAAAAAGAATATTGCTGAGGGTATTGCTCACGTGCATGCTTCTTTTAACAATACCATTATCACCATTACTGACCGTCAAGGTAATGCGCTATCTTGGGCAACTTCTGGTGGTCAAGGTTTTAAAGGTTCTCGTAAAAGTACACCCTTTGCTGCACAGGTTGCAGCTGAAGTGGCGGGTAAATCTGCGCAGGAAAATGGCGTGAAGAATTTAGAAGTGCGCATCAAAGGTCCAGGCCCAGGTCGTGAATCAGCAGTGCGCGCACTTAATGCGGCTGGCTTTAAGATTACTAGCATTACGGATGTGACGCCAGTGCCACATAACGGTTGCCGTCCACCCAAAAAACGCAGAATTTAGCTTTTAACGCGTTTAAGTATATAAAGATTACTGGAGAACTATCTTGGCTAGAAATTTAGACCCTAAATGCCGTCAATGTCGTCGAGAAGGCGAAAAGTTATTTCTGAAAGCAGAAAAATGCTTTACTGACAAATGCGCAATTGAAAAGCGTAACTTTCCACCTGGTCAACACGGTCAACGTCGTAACCAACGCCTGTCTGATTATGGTGTTCAGTTGCGTGAAAAACAAAAAGTACGTCGTATTTACGGTGTATTAGAGGCGCAATTCCGCAGTTACTATGCTGAAGCAGATCGCAAAAAAGGCATTACTGGTGAGAATCTACTGCAACTTTTAGAGTGCCGTTTAGATAATGTCACGTATAGAATGGGTTTGGGCGGCTCGCGTACAGAAGCGAGGCAAATTGTTCGACACAACAGCATTTTAGTCAATGGCAAACGCGTCAATATTCCTTCATATCAAGTAAAAGCTGGTGACGTAATCAGCGTGGCCGAGTCATCTAAATCACAATTGCGTATTAAAGGTGCGCTAGAAGCAGCTGAGCAACGTGGTTTCCCGGCATGGATTGAAGTTGATGTTAAAGCGTTAAAAGGTACTTTTAAAGCGAAGCCTCAACGCGATGAGTTGCCACCGACAATCAATGAATCATTGGTTGTTGAGCTTTACTCAAAATAATTAAGATAAATAATAAACATATAAAACGTGAGCGTATGTATGCTCACAAGAATCAATACTCTACTAGCTAAAATTGCTGGTAGAGTTTAATTCTTAAATTTAAAGGTATAACTATGCAAAACAGTCCTACCGAATACTTGAAACCACGTGTAGTTGATGTAGAAGTGATGTCACCCTTACGTGCACGCGTCACGTTGGAGCCGATGGAGCGTGGCTTTGGCTACACTTTAGGCAACGCTTTGCGCCGTGTATTGTTATCGTCTATTCCTGGCTACGCCATCACTGAAGTTAAGATTGATGGTGTAGTGCATGAGTATTCAACGATAGAAGGCGTTCAGGAAGATGTCGTTGATATTTTACTAAATCTTAAAGGCGTTGCATTAAAGCTCAACACTAAATCTGAGACGATATTAGTTTTGAATAAATCTACTGAAGGTGTTGTTACGGCTGGAGATTTTGAGACAGGCCATGATGCTGAGATTGTAAATCCTAACCACGTGATTGCACACCTTACTAAAGGTGGTAAATTGAACTTGGAAGTTAAAGTTGCCATGGGTCGTGGTTATCAACCAGTGCCAGTTAGACAAAAAGCAAACGAAGAAGACCGTGTGCTTGGATTTATCATGGTAGATGCATCATTTAGCCCAATCAACAAGGTAAGCTATCAAGTGGAAAGTGCACGTGTTGAGCAGCGTACTGACTTGGATAAATTAGTGATGGATGTTGAGACCAATGGCATCATTGAGCCAGAACAAGCTATTCGCGACGCGGCAAGAATTTTGATGGGTCAATTATCAGTATTTGCTGATCTTGAAGGCGCACCAAGTGAAGTAGAAGTAAAATCTGCACCACAGGTTGACCCTGTTTTACTTCGTCCAGTGGATGATTTAGAGCTTACAGTGCGTTCAGCGAACTGTCTAAAAGCAGAAAATATCTTCTACATCGGTGATTTAATTCAACGCACAGAGAACGAGCTTTTAAAGGCACCTAATCTTGGCCGTAAATCGCTCAACGAAATTAAGGATGTACTTGCAACGCGTGGCCTAACATTAGGCATGAAACTAGAAAACTGGCCTCCAGTTGGGCTTGAAAAAGCTTAACTAACCAGCATAAACAAAGAAACTTTAAGGAATTACTATGCGTCACGGTAATAGCAATCGTAAATTAAATCGTACCAGCAGTCATCGCGCGGCGATGTTTCGCAACATGACAGCGTCACTACTGCGCCATGAAGTGATCAAAACTACTTTGCCTAAGGCAAAAGAGTTGCGCAAATTTGCTGAGCCTCTTATTACATTAGGTAAAACACCAACTTTAGCAAATCGCCGCCTAGCCTTTAGTCGCTTGCGCGATCGTGACATCGTTGGCAAATTGTTCGGTGAACTTGGCCCACGCTATTTGGCACGTAATGGCGGCTATCTACGTGTATTAAAATGTGGCTTCCGTAACGGTGACAATGCGCCTATGGCGTTAGTTGAGCTTGTGGATCGCCCTGAAACAGCTGCTGATGTTGTTGTAGCAGAATAAGTCGGATAGTCATAAAAAAAGCCAGCTTAAGCTGGCTTTTTTTATATGGGTACAATTTAGGCATTATTAGATTTCGTTAATTAGCTTATAGATGCTGTTCTTGTCAAAAGGCCAGCACAGCTCCTGCAGCGTAGCTGGGTTCCGCAGAACCGGTATTTTTGCGCCATAGATGGCAAGCAAATCTTCGTTATCTGCAATTTCAATCATATTGTAGTTAAAATGATGTTCATGCCTGACTTCAATCAGTAGTGCTTCTGCCTGTTCGCATAGATGGCAATGTGAAGTCGTGTATAAGTCAAGTATTGTAGGCATTTTCGCTTGGTTTCTTATTCTATAAGCTATAAAAAGTGGGATAACTCGTCAAAATAAATCATAATAGCGGAGTAAAGTGTATTGCATCAATAACGCATGATTTTAATCAATGGTGTTGTTGAAATCGTAAATTTATTTGGATCATTATGGCAGATCTGCACGAATATAAAGAGAGTTTGAGTGAAAACTTAATGCAAGTGATTGCATTATTGGAGGAGTATGGTTTTGAAGAGGGCCAGTCTCAATCACACGACTACTCTAGGCTTCAGCATAAGCTAGATACGCTGCACCCAGCTGATGTAGCCGATATATTGGAAGCGCTACCGCTTGATCAGCGGCTTCAGGTTTGGGAGCTGGTGAAAGCTGAACGCGACGGCGACATTTTATTAGAAGTATCAGATGCAGTACGTCAGTCGCTAATAGCGGATATGGATTCGCATGAACTACTCGCTGCAGCCGAGCAGTTAGATACTGATGAATTGGCAGATTTAGCTCCTGACCTACCTAAAGATGTTTTACAGGAGCTTCTATACAGCCTAGACGCACAAAATAGGGCACGGCTACAGTCCGCACTATCTTATTCAGAAGATACCGTTGGTGCGATTATGGACTTTGATATTGTGACAATTCGTGAGGATGTCACGCTCGAAGTCGCCTTACGCTATATGCGACGCATTGGTAGTTTGCCTGATCATACGGATAAACTCTTTGTGGTTGACCGCGATGATATTTTGCGTGGTGTGTTGCCACTCACTAAGCTAGTTGTGAGCGATTTAGATGCAACGGTTACTGATGTAATGGCAGACGACGCAGTAACCTTCCATCCAGAAGATATCGCAGATGAGGCTGCCAAAGCTTTTGAACGCTACGATTTAGTCACCGCGCCAGTTGTGGACGCGAATAATAAGCTCGTTGGCCGTATCACAGTTGATGCGGTGATGGATTATATTCGCGAAGAAACTGAAAGTGATATGCTGTCATTAGCAGGTTTACGTGAAGAAGAAGACTTTTTCGCATCCATTTGGAAATCTGTGCAAAACCGCTGGGCATGGCTCGCAATCAATCTTGTCACAGCATTAGTTGCCTCTAGAGTGATTGGTGTATTTGAAGGCTCAATTGAAAAGATAGTGGCACTGGCAGCCCTCATGCCAATTGTTGCAGGGATAGGTGGAAACTCAGGCAACCAAACCACAACGATGATTGTACGAGGTTTGGCGTTAGGCCAAGTCGCCTCGCATAATATGCATTCGCTCATAACAAAAGAGCTTGGCGTTGCATTACTGAACGGGCTCATCTGGGGCGGTGTACTGGCAATCATTGCTTACGCCTTATATGGAAACTATCAATTAGGCCTGGTGATGATGGCGGCGATGACCTTAAATTTAATGCTGGCGGCAATGATGGGAGTAGTCATTCCACTTTACATGAATAAATTTGGCCGCGATCCGGCGGTAGGCTCAAGTGTACTCATTACAGCTGTCACAGATAGCGGCGGATTTTTGATATTCCTAGGTTTAGCAACAATCTTTTTACTCTAGGCACGTTCTGATTACGAATTGAATAATGACTATGGTGCAATCCACACAACAAATTTGGGATGAAATTTCAGTAGATATCTTAACCCAGACTGGCCTTTGGCAGATCTGTATTATAGTTGCAGCGTGTGCTTTTGCTTGGGCTGTCAACGGTGCACTGCGCGCCTATGTGTTGAAGCGCTCAAAAGATATTCATGGCGCGCGTGAGACGTTGTCTGCTACGGTTGAAGGCATCAATCGCGTACTGTTTCCGCTCACAGCGCTATCCATTGTTTGGTTGGCCAAAATTTTTCTTTCGAAATTTCAGCACACCAGCTTGTTAGCGCTTGCCAGCAACCTGCTCTTGGCGATGGCGGTAATACGCCTAGTGGTGTATGTATTACGCTATGTATTCTCTCCCGGTGGATGGGTTAAAAAAGCCGAAAATACCATCGCGGCAAGTATTTGGGTTGCCTTGGCACTCCACTTAAGTGGTGTGTTGCCTGAGTTGCTCAATGCGCTGGATAGCATTAGTTTTAGTGCCGGCAAAAGTAAAGTCACGCTACTGCTCGCCATCCAAGCGGTGCTGACGGTGGTGATAACGGTCGTGATTGCGTTATGGTTAAGCCGATTTGTTGAAAATAGGCTAATGCAGAATACACATCTCAACCCGAATATGCGCGTGGTGCTGAGTAAGGTATTACGAATAGTACTAACACTGTTTGCAGTGCTATTTGCCTTTTCTGCCATAGGGTTGGATATCACGTTACTTTCGGTATTTGGCGGTGCGCTTGGCGTGGGTTTAGGTTTTGGTTTGCAAAAAATCGCCAGTAATTTCATAAGCGGCTTTATATTGTTGCTGGATGATTCCATGCATATCGGAGATGTGATCACCGTTGAAGGCCATTACGGCGTAGTCAATGATCTGCGTGCGCGTTATTTAGTATTAAAAAAACTAGACGGCACTGAAGTTGTGATTCCCAATGAAACGCTGATTGCCAGCCCGGTGATTAACCATTCATTTACCGACCACAAAGCGCGTGTGCAAATGCCGATACAGGTGAGCTACAACAGCCCTTTAGAGCTTGCAATGCGTTTGGTGAATGAGGCGGCAGCTAAACATGAACGCGTGCTGATAGAGCCGGAGCCACGCGTGCTACTAAAAGGCTTTGGTGAAAGCGGCATTGATTTGATGCTATCGTTTTGGATACCAGACCCGGAAGAAGGCTCGGCGCTGCTGCAATCGGAAATTTATTTAGATATCTGGCGCGCATTCCAAGCGAACAGCATCGTGATTCCATTCCCGCAACGCGAAGTAAAAATTGTGCAGAATTAATTTAATTTCATCATAAAAAAGTCGTCATTGAGCCTGATTTTTGATGCAACCTTTTTCGATGCCCTGCAAGCCTTATAAATAAAGGCTT
>JAKPIR010000276.1 GCA_029549705.1 Pseudomonadota bacterium
AATTCACGCACCGCTTCAGCGCCCATCACGGCATTAAATTCGTCGCCGTATTCTTCAACTTTCGCAAGATAATCGTCCTCAGTCAATAACTGGCCTCGTGTGAGCGGTGTCATGCCTGGGTCAACCACAATAAATGCTTCAAAGTACAACACACGTTCAATATCACGCAAAGCGATATCTAATACCATACCTAAACGGCTTGGTAATGATTTCAAGAACCAAATGTGCGCGACTGGTGAAGCTAGGTCAATATGACCCATACGTTCACGACGTACTTTAGATAAAGTCACTTCAACGCCACATTTTTCGCAGATCACACCACGATGTTTTAAGCGTTTGTATTTACCGCATAGGCACTCGTAATCTTTTATTGGGCCAAAGATTTTTGCACAGAACAAACCATCACGCTCAGGTTTGAAGGTACGGTAGTTGATCGTTTCTGGCTTTTTAACTTCGCCATATGACCATGAACGGATTTTTTCAGGTGAAGCGAGCGCAATCTTAATTGCATCAAACTCTTCTTCTTGCGTTACCTGTTTAAATAAGTCTAATAGAGCTTTCAAGTCAGTTCTCCTTAGTTTCTGTCTAGGTCAATGTCGATAGCGAGTGAACGAATTTCTTTCACTAACACGTTAAATGATTCAGGCATACCTGCATCAATTTTGTGTTCGCCTTTAACAATATTTTCATATACTTTTGTACGGCCAGTGACGTCATCGGACTTCACTGTCAGCATTTCTTGCAAGGTATATGAAGCACCGTAAGCCTCAAGCGCCCAAACCTCCATCTCACCAAAACGCTGACCACCGAATTGCGCTTTACCGCCCAAGGGTTGTTGTGTCACGAGTGAGTAAGGACCTGTTGAACGTGCATGCATTTTGTCATCCACCAAGTGATGCAATTTCAATACATGCATATAACCAACAGTCACTGGACGCTCAAATGCATCACCTGTACGACCGTCAAACAATGTTACTTGTGTTTTACCTGCGTGGAATTGCAGTTGTTTAGTCCTTGCCGCGTCGTCTGGATAAGCCAAATCAAGCATTGCTCTAATGTCAGATTCTGCAGCACCATCAAACACTGGCGTTGCAAATGGAACGCCATTCGTTAAGTTGCGTGCGAGTTCCAACACTTCAGTATCACTGAATGATTTGATATCCTCTTTTTTACCTGTGCTGTCGTTGTAGATTTGCTCAAGGAATTTACGGATTTCAGTGACCTTAGCTTCTTCACGCAACATTTCATCAATACGCAAACCTAGGCCTTTAGCAGCCCAGCCCAAGTGAACCTCTAGAATCTGACCGATGTTCATACGTGAAGGAACGCCTAGTGGGTTCAACACGATGTCCATTGGCGTACCATCTGCCATGTGTGGCATGTCTTCTACTGGACAGATTTTTGAAATAACACCTTTGTTACCGTGACGGCCGGCCATTTTATCGCCTGGTTGAATACGACGTTTAACAGCCAAGTAAACTTTAACCATTTTTTGCACGCCCGCTGGCAATTCATCGCCTTGCGTCAATTTACGTTTCTTCTCTTCGAACTTGCTGTCAAAGTTTACGCGTGCTTGCGCCAAGCTATCTTTTAATTGCTCTAATTGACGTGCTGCTTCTTCATCACTTAAACGAATGTCAAACCAGTCGTAGCGACCTACAGACGCCAAGTACTCAGCGGTTACCGTATCGCCCTTTTTCAATTTGTTCGGCCCACCAGCAGCAACTTTACCTTCAATCAATCGACGGATACGGCCAAAAGCATCATCTTCCACGATACGCATTTGGTCAGCAAGGTCAGTTTTATAATGCGCCAACTGATCATCAATAATTTGCTGCGCACGCGAATCACGCTCAAGACCTTCACGGGTAAATACCTGAACATCAATCACAGTGCCACTCATGCCGGAAGGAACACGCAATGACGTGTCTTTTACATCAGATGCTTTTTCACCAAAAATTGCTCTTAGCAGTTTCTCTTCTGGAGTTAATTGTGTTTCACCTTTTGGCGTCACTTTACCCACCAGAACATCCCCTGCCTCTACTTCTGCGCCAATATAGATAATACCAACTTCATCTAATCGGCTCAGCATACGCTCGCTCAAGTTGGAAATATCTTGCGTGATTTCTTCAGGGCCGAGTTTGGTGTCTCTAGCCACTACGGTTAACTCTTCAATATGAATTGAGGTATAGCGATCATCTGCGACAACTCTTTCTGATATAAGAATTGAGTCTTCGTAGTTATAGCCATTCCATGGCATAAAAGCTACCAGCATATTTTGACCAAGCGCCAACTCACCCATATCAGTAGATGCGCCATCAGCAATCACATCACCACGTGCTAGTTGGTCACCCACCTTCACTAATGGCCGCTGGTTGATATTTGTGTTTTGGTTTGAACGCGTATATTTAGTTAAGTTATAAATATCTACACCAACTTCTCCATCTTTGGCTTCATCGTCATTTACACGAACAACAATACGGCCAGAGTCTACGTAATCAACCACGCCACCACGGCGTGCTTGAACTGTAGTGCCAGAGTCCACCGCTACCGTACGTTCAATACCCGTACCCACCACGGCTTTTTCAGCACGTAAGCAAGGTACCGCTTGACGCTGCATGTTAGCACCCATCAATGCGCGGTTCGCGTCATCGTGTTCTAAGAACGGAATCAATGAAGCCGCTACAGATACAATCTGACCAGGTGCCACGTCCATATATTGCACGCGCTCTGGCTGCGTCATGGTGAACTCGTTGTGATAACGAGATGAAATTAAGTCATCAGTAAACGTGTTCTTTTTATCAAGCGCAGTATTCGCCTGCGCAATCATGTACTGACTTTCCTCGATTGCAGACAGATAATCGATCGTATCTGAGACTTTGTTACCTTCTACACGACGATATGGTGTTTCCAAGAAACCATATTCATTGGTACGGGCATAGAGTGCCAATGAGTTAATCAGGCCGATGTTTGGGCCTTCTGGCGTTTCAATTGGACATACGCGACCGTAATGTGTTGAATGAACGTCACGCACCTCAAAACCAGCTCTCTCGCGTGTGAGGCCACCAGGACCCAACGCTGAAATACGGCGCTTATGGGTAATTTCAGACAGCGGGTTTGTTTGATCCATAAATTGTGATAATTGGCTAGAACCAAAGAACTCACGAATCGCACTAGACACTGGCTTAGCATTAATCAAATCATGGGGCATCAAGTTATCTGATTCTGCTTGAGACAAACGCTCTTTTACAGCACGTTCTACACGTACCAAGCCTGTGCGGAATTGATTTTCTGCCAACTCCCCCACTGAACGAATACGACGGTTACCAAGGTGATCAATATCATCAATTTCACCGCGCCCATTGCGCAACTCAAGTAATACACCAATCACCGCAAGTATATCTTCGTTTGAGAGTATGTTTGAGCCCTCCGCGCCGCGTGGACCAATTGATTCATAGAACCGACGCATCCAATTAGACTGACGTTCCTCTGCCTTAACCGGAAATGCTCTACGGTTAAATTTCATTCGACCTACACGTGACAGGTCATAACGATCTTCGTTAAAAATTAAGCCTTGGAATAGTGCTTCTACGGACTCTTCTGTTGGTGGCTCACCTGGCCGCATCATACGGTAAATTGCGACTCTTGCACTGTACTGGTCAGGAATATCATCAATGCGAAGCGTTTGAGAGATGTAGTCACCGTGATCTAAATCATTAGAATAGAGCGTATTAATTTCACTCACTTTTGCATCAATTAATTTTTCTAATAATGATTCAGTAATCTCATCATTGGCATTCGCAACAATTTCACCTGTTTCTTTATCCACAATATTGTTTGCGATTGCACGCCCTAAAATAAAATCTTGTGGAACAGCAATTTTACTTACGCCAGCTTTTTCCATTTCACGGATATGCTTAACGGTAATACGCTTATCTTTGGCAACCAAAACGGTGCCATCCTTAGCTACAATATCGAACTTGGCAACCTCGCCACGCAGACGATCTGGCACCAAGGTAAATTCAATGCCCTTAGTACCGATATTAAAGGTATCAAAGTCAAAGAAAGTATTGATAATTTGTTCAGGTGTGTATCCTAGCGCCTTAAGCAACGTAGTGACCGGCATCTTGCGACGACGATCGATACGGAAATATAAGTAATCTTTTGGATCAAACTCAAAATCCAACCATGATCCACGATAAGGAATAATGCGTGCTGAAAACAGCAATTTGCCTGAGCTGTGTGTTTTACCACGGTCATGTTCGAAGAATACGCCAGGGCTACGGTGTAATTGTGAAACAATGACACGCTCGGTACCGTTAATTACAAACGAGCCGTTCTCTGTCATCAAGGGCAGCTCGCCCATATAGACTTCTTGTTCTTTTACTTCTTTAACAGTCGGCTTAGAGGCCTCTTTGTCCATAATGGTTAAACGTACTTTTACGCGCAATGGTGCTGCGTAAGTCAAGCCACGTTGTTGGCACTCTTTTACATCAAAAGGCTCGGCACCTAATTGGTAGCTCACGTAGTCTAGTCGCGCATTGCCGGAATGGCTAACGATTGGAAAAATGGAACTAAAAGTTGACTGCAAACCATCTTCTGTACGTTTATCTGCAGGAACATCAGCTTGTAAGAAAGCTTTGTAAGATTCCAGCTGCATGGCTAGTAAGTAAGGGATTTCTTGAACACTTTCGCGTTTGGCAAAACTTTTACGAAGGCGTTTTTTTTCGGTAAAGGAATAGCTCATTGCATCTCCTAAAGTTTGAGGGCAGAAATTAAAATACTTAAAATAAATCTCAGCAAAAGATTAAAAGCACTTTTATTTCTAACTTCATTTGTTAAAAATTGACTTAAACTTCTTAAAACGATTACAACTTTACGCCGTTACAAACGGCGAAGGCTGACGGTTTCCCGTCAGCCTAATTCAGATATTCTGATATGAATTACTTGATTTCGCCAGTTGCGCCAGCTTCAATCAATTTCTTCAATGCAGCATCTGCATCAGCTTTACTTACACCTTCTTTAATCACTTTAGGTGCGCCGTCTACTAAATCTTTAGCTTCTTTCAGGCCTAAAGCGGTTAATTCACGCACCGCTTTAATCACACTAACTTTTTGCTCACCAGCGCTTAAGAGAACTACGTTAAACTCTGATTGTTCTGCCGCCGCAGCCGCTGGAGCTGCACCACCTGCTGCTGCAACAGCTACTGCTGCCGCAGATACGCCAAATTTTTCTTCGATTTCTTTAATCAGTTCAGTTAATTCCAATACCGTTCTTGAACCAATTGCTTCTAAAATATCTGCATTTGAAATTGCCATTTGAATAGTCCTTTAAAATAATATGTATAGTGTTGAGATTTAAGCTGCTTTAGCGTCACGAATAGCCGCAATCGCACGCGCGAATTTAGTAGGCACTTCATTGAGCGTACGTGCGAACTTAGCAAGCAATTCTTCACGGCTCAGTGTTGATGCTAAGGCTTGTACACCTGCAACATCTAATACTTGATTTGGAATCGCACCCGCTTTAATCACAAGCTTGTCGTTGGTTTTAGCAAAATTGTTGAGTACTTTTGCTGCTGCCACTGGATCAGTTGAAATACCAAATACCAATGGGCCAACCATATCGGCTGCCAGCGCTGAGAATGGTGTACCTTCAACAGCACGACGTACCAACGTGTTTTTTAGCACACGTAAATAAACGCCCGACTTCCGCGCTTCCGCACGAAGCACTGTCAAGTCTGACACGGCAATCCCACGATACTCTGCAAGCACGATTGCCTGAGCAAGGGCAACTTGCGCACTTACTTCTGCAACGACCGCTTTTTTCTCTGTTAGATTTAGACTCAAAGTCTTTTCTCCTTCCGTTAAAATCTCTGTTTTATTACTAAAACAGAATCCGCCCTTAATTAAGAATTAAAAGCCATTTTACGGCGACCATTCACTAGGAGTTACTCTTCTTAGTTTAGGGATGCGCCATCTGCGTAGGATTTAGCATGAATAAGACAGAGGTCCAAGCAACATACACTTTTTCACCCATCTAACTCAAACTTTCATTAAGTTCTTTCGAACACCTACGGTCTTTGATAACCTAACTACTGCATTTTGCATGATTAGCAGAAACACGGCAGTAAGCCCAAAGCCCTTTGTTAGCAAGCCAATAACCGGCTTGCCCATCATTTCTTTATTATTGTGCAGTCAAGCTTGCTTGATCAACACGCACACCTGCACCCATGGTGCTTGAAACTGACAACTTCTTAAGGTACACCCCTTTAGAAGCTGCCGGCTTTGCTTTATTGAGCGCATCGACTAACGCAAGCAAATTACCTTGCAATTGTTCAACTGTGAATGAAGCGCGACCGATAGTGCAGTGCACGATTCCGCCTTTATCTGTACGGTATTGCACTTGACCTGCTTTCGCGTTCTTAACCGCTGTTGCTGCGTCTGGTGTTACTGTACCAACTTTTGGATTTGGCATTAAACCGCGTGGACCTAGCACTTGACCCAGCGCACCCACAATACGCATTGCATCAGGGGTCGCAATCACAACATCAAAATCCATCACACCAGCTTTAACTTGCTCAGCTAGATCTTCAAAACCAACAATGTCAGCACCAGCCGCTTTAGCCGCCTCAGCCTGCGCACCTTGCGCAAACACGGCTACACGTGTTGTTTTACCAGTACCATTTGGCAATACGATTGCGCCGCGAACCAATTGGTCTGATTTACGTGCATCAATCCCAAGATTGACCACCGCATCAATTGACTCATTGAATTTTGCAGTTGCATTGTCTTTTACCAAAGACAAACCTTCAACCACCGGATACAACTTATTACGGTCTACTTTTGCTCGTAACGCATTAATTCTTTTAGCCATGTTATACACCCTCCACTTCAATGCCCATACTACGCGCACTGCCGGCAATAGTGCGTACTGCCGCATCCAAATCCGCAGCAGACAAATCAGCCTGCTTGGTTTTAACAATTTCCTCTGCCTGAGCACGAGTGATTTTACCAACTTTGTCTGTATGTGGACGTGGAGAACCTTTGGTGATGCCCGCAGCCTTTTTAATTAAGATAGTTGCTGGTGGAGACTTCATTACAAACGTGAAGCTCTTATCAGCAAATGCAGTAATTACGACCGGAATCGGCAAGCCAGGCTCTACGCCCTGGGTTGCAGCGTTAAACGCTTTGCAGAACTCCATGATATTAAGACCACGCTGACCCAATGCAGGACCAACAGGGGGACTTGGATTAGCTTTACCTGCAGGAATCTGCAACTTGATATAGCCAATAACTTTCTTTGCCATACGATTTACTCCTAAAGTGGGTACAAACGCTAAATTAAATTAGCTCCCCGTTAAAAAAACCACAACCAACGATTTGATTTAAGCTACCTAGCCTAGACTTCTTTTTCGATTTGCGTAAATTCTAGCTCCACTGGTGTTGAGCGGCCAAAAATGACCACAGACACGTGTAATTTACTTTTCTCGTAATTAACATCTTCAACATTGCCAGAGAAATCTTTAAATGGACCATCCACAATCCGCACAGACTCGCCCTTTTCGAAGGTAAGTTTTTGCGTCGGATTACTTTTACTATCATCTATGCGCTGCAAGATGATATCGACTTCTTTATCTTTAATGGGCGTTGGCCTTTGCGCGCTTCCGCCGATAAAGGCTGTCACTCTTGGTGTACTTTTAACCAAATGCCAGCTTTCATCATTCATCTCCATTTGCACTAGCACATAGCCTGGATAGAGCTTGCGCTCAGAAATCTTTTTCTGACCCGCTTTCATCTCAATCACTTCTTCGATAGGCACAAGAATTTGACCAAATTGATTTTGCAAGCCACTGCGCACAACGCGCTCTTCCAATGCTTTTTGCACCGATTTTTCAAAACCTGAAAAGGCTTGCACCGCATACCATTTTAAACTCATGATGCACTCCGTCCCATTAGCCACTGCACCATGTAGGCAAAGCCAATATCAACAACCGCCAAAAAGGCGGCCATAATCACAACCAATACAAAAACTACCATTGTTGTTTGAATCGTTTCTTTTCTTGTGGGCCAGACTACTTTACGCGCTTCTCCAACGGCTTCACCCATAAATACAAATGCGCGTTGACCAGCAGGCGTGGTCCAGAATACGGCCACAGCTGTAGCTAGACCCGCCAATACGGCAAGGATGCGAAAAATCACCGGCTTATCTGCCAGCAAATAAAACGCCGCAATTCCTGCTGCAACCAGCAAAAAACCTACCAACAACTTAATTTTGTTGACCATAATTGACTTAAAATGACTAAAAGTTTCCAGCTATACCGCACTGCCATGAATATTCAGGCAATACAGTTTATTACAAATTTGGCAGGCCAAGAGGGTCTCGAACCCCCAACCCTCGGTTTTGGAGACCGATACTCTACCAATTGAGCTATTGGCCTATTCACTACATAAAACTAACAAAAACCGCGCCGGGTTGAGGCGCGGCTGATGCTTTATTTCTAATTACTCGATGATTTTAGCGACCACGCCAGCACCAACGGTACGGCCACCTTCACGAATAGCGAAGCGTAAGCCATCTTCCATCGCAATCGGTGCAATCAGTGTGACTGTGATAGATACGTTGTCACCTGGCATCACCAT
>JAKPIR010000282.1 GCA_029549705.1 Pseudomonadota bacterium
TGCCAGCCAAGTGCGCATGATTTTAATAGACCCAAAAATGCTGGAGCTTTCAGTGTATGAAGGCATTCCACATTTGTTGGCGCCAGTGGTTACCGATATGCGTCAGGCGGCAAATGCGCTTAACTGGTGCGTGGCAGAAATGGAACGCCGTTATAAATTGATGTCGATGTTAGGGGTGCGTAACTTAGCCGGTTACAACCAAAAAATCAGAGATGCCGATAAAGCCGGAGAAAAAATTCCCCATCCTTTCAGTTTAACGCCGGATGAACCAGAACCGCTCATGGAAATGCCGCTTATCGTAGTGGTGATTGATGAGTTGGCTGATTTAATGATGGTCGTGGGTAAAAAGGTTGAAGAACTGATTGCACGCTTAGCGCAAAAGGCGCGCGCTTGCGGTATTCATCTCGTGCTGGCTACACAGCGCCCGTCAGTGGATGTGATTACAGGGCTGATTAAAGCCAATGTGCCTACGCGTATTTCGTTTCAAGTGTCCAGCAAAATTGATTCTCGCACCATATTAGACCAAATGGGCGCTGAAGCGTTACTAGGGCAGGGCGATATGCTCTACATGCCACCCGGTACGGGTTACCCCATTCGCATTCACGGCGCTTTTGTCTCTGACGCTGAAGTGCATAAGGTGGTGAACTACCTTAAAGCGCAGGGTGAACCAAATTATATTGAAGGCATCTTAACCAACGAGGTTGAAGAAGGTGGCAGTGATTTTGCAGGTGGTGGCTCAAATGCCAATGCAGAGGTTGACCCTTTGTATGATGAGGCGGTGAGTATTGTGCTTAAAACGCGCCGTGCAAGTATTTCAGCCGTGCAACGACAATTGCGCATCGGCTACAACCGTGCGGCCCGTTTAATTGAAGATATGGAGCGCGCAGGGTTGGTGTCTAGCATGCAAAGTAACGGCAATCGCGAAGTGCTGGCGCCACACCAGGAAGCGTAATTATTTTAAGGAATTGAATGTATACACTCAGAACTATTATCGTTTCAGCAGGTTTTTTAGTTGCCACCATGCCAGCCCTTAGCATGGCTGAAGGTATAGACAGCCTAAAAAAATTCTACAACAGCACGCAATCGATCAGTGCAAAGTTCCATCAAGTGGTGACTGATACCAAAGGCCAAAAAATTCAAGATGTATTTGGTGAAATGGTTATTAAACGCCCCAATCAATTTCGGTGGGATTATAAAAAACCATTTGAGCAACAATTGGTGAGTGATGGTAAACAAGTATGGCTTTACGATATTGAACTTGCGCAAGTGACGACCCGCCAATTAAGTAAGGCGCTAAGTGCCAGTCCTGCTGCATTGTTGGCAGGCGGTGAAGATCTAGAGAAAAATTTTAACCTCGCAAATTTAAGCCGTGAAGACAATCTGGACTGGGTGTCGGCCTTGTCAAAAGATGCTGATTCAGGGTTTAGCAATATTGCCATTGCTTTTAAGGGCAACCAATTGCAACAGATGGAATTGGTTGATAGCTTTGGGCATTTGACGAAAATTGTGTTTACTGATGTGAAACCAAACCCCAATATCAATGCAAAGTTGTTTTTGTTTAAGGTGCCTCAGGGGGTAGATGTGTTGGTGGAGTAATTATCTTGGGGCTGTCCTAGATAACTAGCCCATATGTTGTTTAACCCATTGTTTCAATTGTACTAACTGTGC
>JAKPIR010000291.1 GCA_029549705.1 Pseudomonadota bacterium
ATCTACCCATTCAGGTGGATTCAACCAGTTTTCTCGTAACTCATTTAATCGCTTTGCAGCTTGGGCTATAGTGTCCCCGTGAGGATGCAAACTCAGCGCCTTATTAGGTGTTAAGCCTTCAGGAAATGGAAAGGTTTCAAAGCAGGATTTTGCATTGTAAGTAGGATCGTTGCCGACTCCGTGCATTGAGGCTGTCGCCAGTGACCAGATTTCGTGTATGTGTGAATGTAAGATGCCAAAGATAGCATCATTATCACTGGCAATTGCATATAAACGACTATCTGGCAATACGCTGACATCCAGCCAGACAAAAAGACGATGTTTAGATACTCTTGGAGTTGCAATATAACGTTTGATTGAACTGAAAGCTTTTCTTAACTCTGGTCGAGGGCGCTGGTGTAACCACCATATTTCACCTGTTCTTTCTTCACGGCTTTTAATTCGCACATTGAGTATGTTCTCCTTACAATAAGCATAAGGCAATTCATAGAGCTCAGCGTCGTCTTGACTTCTGTTTACTCCAAAATCAATGATCCAAGTATCAGATGATCTAGTTGTTATATCCTGGCCGTTTGCCCAAGGTCTCACAACTTTGCTATTTGCCATTTGGTTGGGATTGGGTGAGCATAGCCATCTACGTGCTACTTCACCACAAACCTCGAAAGCCCCACCTTTTTGAGAACCCACAAAAGCAAGTCCTGCGTTTTGAGCTAATTGACGAGCTTTTGTTAGATCAAGACCATCACCTGCACTTAAATCTGCGTGAATTAGAGTAACATCTTGACCGTCAAGTTGTGTTTCATCGGTTTTATTGCCGAAGCAAACCATGGACACACGTACTGCAGCGCCTGCATTTACCCACGGCTCATCACTCCATGCGTTAAAAATAGTAGTGGATTCAACTATTCTTGCCAATACCTTACGGTTTGCGCCGGCACGAATGGATTGCGTTGTAACTAACCCAACATGCTTTGCCTTGCCTTGCTGAATGTGTTCTCTGGATTTTTCAAACCAGTAAGTCACAAGGTCTGCCCCACCTGGCACTCGCCCTTCATATTGCGTATTCTTAGTAAAACAGCCATATAAAACAATTGCAAAAAAGCCACCTAAGATAGTCTCAAAAAAGCCACCTATTTTTACTTAAGGCATCCAAAAAGTAATTAAGTTAAACTCATACGCATTAGGACTGCCCATCATCTGATAAAGAAATCAAGTCCTCCATGCACTCACGCATCGCACACCAAAAGCCGTGTTTGTGGACAGAGGCTCCGTGGATCTTCTCGTAATAGCGAATGGTTTCAAGGTTGACCCCAGATTCTTTGCTTAATACGCCAATTGTACATTCTTCAATCATGACTTGACTCTGTAGTAGCTACAGACTTTATGATACATGTTATAAATTAGAAGGGAAGAAATATGAGCGCACATTGCTGTCAACATGAGCATGAATCAGACAACAGTAACAGCCATCATGGACGCTATCGTAAAGTATTGTGGATTGCGTTAATGATCAATTTGACGATGTTTGCACTGGAAATAGCATCTGGCGTAAAAGCTAATTCAGTATCTTTGTTTGCAGACTCTTTAGACTTTCTTGGTGATGCAGCCAATTACGGAATTAGCTTATGGGTCTTAGGCATGGGTCTTGCAATGCGAGCTAAAGCCTCATTATTATAGGCTTTAACCATGCTACAGCTGTTCTACCTAGTGCACAAACCATGGGGCTTATTGGCTTAGTGGCATTTGCTGCTAATCTGAGTGTTGCTGCGCTACTGTATG
>JAKPIR010000298.1 GCA_029549705.1 Pseudomonadota bacterium
AGGGGTATCGGTTTGTCGCACCTCAATATTGCCAGCAGCCTCCCAAAGTTTGATTAACTTTGGATAGTCTGTTTCTCGTATTGAATCTAAAACTATAGGTTGCCTCATTTGATTGACCTAATCATGCGTAGGCATACGAGCCTGTTGCTCAGGCGTACCATATTGCTGCACATAATCGCGAATCATCTGCCTGATGACCTGCGATGAGGTCAGGTCACGTCTAGCGCATATTTCTTCAAATATTTGTTTTTTTGTCGGGTCGACCAATAGCGTGAGCCGTGCAGTTCTATTTTCCATAAGCAATTTATCTTTACATTTGATGTTAATCTTATGTTAATATAATTAACACTTAATCGCAAACTTAATTTTTAAATATGATTGCAATACTCGAAGCAAAGCGTGCTGGTCTGCTCTCTAAAAAGCATTGGCTTAACAATATCCTAGCAGGTGTGATTGTTGGGGTTGTAGCCTTGCCATTAGCCATGGCCTTTGCCATTGCCTCTGGAGCCAAACCAGAACAAGGTCTTTATACAGCGATTGTAGCTGGGGGGTTGACTTCGCTGTTTGGTGGCAGTCGATTACAAATCGCTGGGCCCACTGGCGCTTTTATCGTTATTCTGGCGGGCATCACGGCCAAGTACGGTATGGAAGGCTTACAAGTAGCAACCTTGATGGCTGGCGTCATGCTGATGTTGATGGGTTTGACAAAACTAGGTGGTGTCATCAAGTTTATCCCCAATCCTGTCATTGTAGGCTTCACCAGCGGTATTGGTGTGATCATTTTTGTCGGTCAGTGGAAAGACTTCTTTGGATTGTCTCCAGCAGGGGGGGCTGAACATTTTCATGAAAAATTCTGGCATCTGCTACAGGCATTTCCGAGCTTAGAGCTTGAAACTACAGCACTGGGCATATTAACGTTGGCGGTTCTGCTTCTTTCGCCACGCGTCTCAAAACGCATCCCTTCTCCTTTGGTCGCAATGGTGGTTGCCACCTTGGTGGAGTGGTATTTCAATTTTGAAAACGTGGCTACTATTGGCAGTGCATTTGGTGGCATACCACAAAGCTTGCCGCATTTCCAAATGCCATCTTTAACGTTTTCTGAAGTACTGCAACTGATTGGACCTGCATTCACGATTGCACTGTTAGGGGCGATTGAATCACTGCTATCGGCGGTCGTTGCTGACGGCATGACCAACACTAAACATGACTCTAACCAAGAGCTAATTGGCCAAGGCATTGCCAATATTTTCTCGCCACTTTTTGGTGGTTTTGCGTCTACAGGGGCAATTGCACGTACCGCCTCCAATATCCGTAATGGCGGAACGAGCCCATTGGCAGGGCTAGTTCATGTAGTGACATTGGTCATCATCATTTTAGTATTAGCACCTTTAGCTTCGCATATTCCACTATGCGCGCTCTCCGCCATATTGTTCGTTGTAGCCTACAACATGAGTGAATTGCATAGATTTTCTCATATGGTACGCACCGCACCAAGGTCGGATGTGGCGGTGCTACTAATTACCTTTTTGTTGACAGTATTTGGTGATCTAGTGATTGCTGTCAATATTGGCGTACTGCTGGCTTGTTTGCTCTTTATGAAGCGTATGTCCGAAGCAGTTGCCATAGGGCAGCAAGCACATGATGAACTCAAAATGGAAACAGGAGATATTAATTTCAAACTCCCCCCTAAGACGGTTGTTTTTTCTATAGAAGGTCCTTTTTTCTTTGGTGCCGCACAACGTTTGGAAAGCGCTCTTGAGAATGTTCACGGACATGCAGATATATTAGTACTTCGTCTTGGTAAAGTACCTTTTATTGATGCCACAGCCATGCAATCTCTTTGGGATTTACTCGACACTTGCAAACAACACAACACGCGATTGGTGTTATGTGAAGCGAAGCCAAATGTCCTTAAAAAGCTAAAAATTGCAGGTTTAATCGGACAAATAGGTACAGGAAATATATTGGCCCATATTAACCAGATTACCCATATCGAAGAGGCTTTTAAATGACGAATAATAGAGCGTTAGTCATACAGGAAAGTCAAACTCAATCGTTTGACGATGACGCATTTATGACGACCAGAAATCTGGTGGCAGAATATTGTAATTCCAGTGCCGCAGCACTGTATGCCATCAAATCAGTCCGTTATCGATGTATTGTCATATCCATGGACATGCAAAGAGAAAACCCGATAGAAATTATTGGTGCACTTCGTGATG
>JAKPIR010000323.1 GCA_029549705.1 Pseudomonadota bacterium
AAGAAGCTGATAATTTGTCTGCTATCAATAACAATTACGTCAACTGCTCAAGTTTCATATCTTACGATGATGGCACCTTTCACGCACGTAAAGAGAACTTCGCCGCTTACCACTTTTTAATGCTGGATGATCCTGGCACAAAAATTCCATTAGATAGATTTGATGGATTCGAATTTTCTTACTTGCTTGAAACCAGTCCGGGTAACTATCAAGGCGGAATAATTTTAGCGGAACCTATCACGGATGGCAATGAAGCCAACCAATTGCTGGATGCTGTTATCGCTGCAGGCCTTTGTGATGCAGGCGCCACAGGAGCGCAAGCTCGCTGGGCACGCTTACCAGTCGGTATAAATGGTAAGTCTAAGTACAAAAATGTAGACGGCGAGCCATTCCAATGTCGCTTAGTTGAATGGAACCCAGAAGTGGTCTACACGGTACAAGAAATTGTTGATGGTTTGCAGTTAGAGCTAGCACCGTTAGCAGCATCTAAATCGCAAGCCACATTAAATGCTACTGATACAAGTGATACTGCTCATGACAATGATGATGACGTCTTTACGCCCAAGTCTACTGAGAACCCAGTCATTACAGCACTAAAAGTACGTGGCTTGTACAAAACACCGTTAGGTTCCGGAAAACACGATGTGACTTGCCCATGGTGTGCTGAGCATACTGATGGCCTAGACACAGGGGCCGCATACTTTGAGCCAGATGATACCAACCCTATCGGCGATTTTCGCTGTCAACACTCGCATGGTGAGACCTATAAAACTAAACAATTTCTTGAGCGTCTTGACATTAAAAAGGGCGAAGCTAGAAACAAACCAGAAATTCGCATCATTGAAGGCGATTTACACCGCGTTCTAAATGCTGCGGAAAAGACCCTGGCTTCAACTGGCAACCATTACCAATCCGGTGGTTTGATTGTCGGTATTTCAACTAATGCAGAGTCTGGTGACCCATCAATTGTGCCTTTTAATGTGGCTGCCTTAACTAGAATTTTGTCACATCTAATTACTTGGTTGAAATTTAAAGAAAAAGTAAGTTCATACGTACCATGTGACCCACCTACTAGACACATCTCTATACTTAACGACAGCCAAAACTATCAACATTTACCTAATTTGACTGGTATTGCTCGCCAACCTTACTTTCGTGAATCTGATGGAGAATTGGTGACAGTCGCTGGCTACGATAAGAAGTCTCAACGATTTGGTGTGTTTGATGCACGTAAATTTATAACACCGGCACCAACCCATGATGCTGCCCGTGCTGCATTAAATATGCTGGAAGAATTACTGAGTGAATTTACCTTCTTTGCACCAACTGACAAGGCTGCGGCACTGGCAGCAATCTTTACCGCTGTTACACGCCCATCCTTTGCATTTGCACCAGGCTTTCATGTGAAGGCTGCAACCATTGGTAGCGGGAAAAGCTATCTTTGCGAGCTCATCAGCGCCTTTGCTAAACCCGGTGAGACCAAAAAGGTCAGCTATCCTCCAACTTCCGAAGAGGCTACAAAGGCCATTCTTTCATTGCTACTCTCATCGCCAGCTGTTGTTGAATTTGATGACATGGCGACCGATTGGATACCGCACGGCATTATTAATCGCATGTTTACGTCTGAATTTATCACTGATCGAATTTTGGGCGTAAGTAAGACTGCAACCGTCAGTACACGAACTTTATTCCTGGCATCTGGTAATAACGTTGGCCCGGTACGTGATCTGTTACGCAGAGTGATCACCATCAACATAGACCCGCATTGTGCAACACCTGCTACCAAGTCTTATAAGGGCTCACCTGTTGAAGATGTGCGCACGGATCGTGGCCGCTATGTGGCCGCTGTGTTGACCATTATATTGGCTTGGAAAGCTGCTGGTTCACCACGCGCAAAGGTTGAAAATATTGTCACTTACGGTGGTGCATGGGCTGATTATTGCCGTCATCCATTGATTTGGCTAGGCCTTCCAGATCCTGCTACGACGCTTATTGAGCAAGTTAAACACGACCCCGATGCAGACGCCCTTCTAGCATTGATGATGGCTTGGCATGCTACTTTCGGATCATCACCAACGACAGTGCGCAAGGTAATCAGTGCTTGTTTTAGCATGAATAGCAATGATGAACTACGCGATGCAATTTGTGAATTTCCAGTTGAAGAAAAAGGCACTATTAACCCATCAAAATTTGGCTGGATCCTCAAAAAAAATGTCAATCGCATTGTGGGTGACTACTCATTTCAACAATCGACGGCAGATGGACGGGTGGCTTGGAGGGTAGTCAAAGTGTAACACCGCCTTCACCAC
>JAKPIR010000326.1 GCA_029549705.1 Pseudomonadota bacterium
TTAGGTGAAAAATGGAAAAATTTGTTTTGGTAATTCATGCTTTGGCAGCAGTAAGCCTGATTGGCTTGGTGCTTGTACAGCACGGTAAAGGTGCCGATATGGGCGCATCTTTCGGTAGTGGTGCTTCAGGAAGTTTATTTGGTGTTTCAGGTTCCTCAAATTTTTTAAGTCGCGCAACAGCGATATGCGTGGTGATATTTTTTAGCACAAGTCTAACGCTAGCTTACTTGGCAAGTCATAAAGATGGCGGCGGTAGTGTTGTTAAATCATTGGCTTCGCAAAGTCAAACTGATAAATCTATCCCTGTAGAACAAAGTGCAGCTAAAATCCCTGCTGAATCAAGCGTTAGTGGGACTGGTTCGGCCAAAGATTCAGCCTCAGCAACAACGAGTCAGTCAGCTAACACCAACGAAATTCCAAAGTAGTTGTAAAATAGCTAGGTCATTGCCGTCGTGGTGGAATTGGTAGACACGCAGCCTTGAGGTGGCTGTGACGAAAGTCGTGAGAGTTCGAGTCTCTCCGTCGGCACCATTATGAGTTTTTATGTTTTTGTAATGTGTAAAAACTCAATTAGAACTGTTGGTTAATAAAAAAGCACGCGACAGGCGTGCTTTTTTATTAAATCCTTTTTTACAAAGTATATTTCTGCATTGTTGCATGTTCAATCCATTATTTAAATGTTTACACATAGGTTGAGATGGAGTTGAAATGTTAATAAGCGCGGTTTTGTTGCCTTAATCATTAAAATGCAGCGTGGCTGCATCGTGCATAATTATTGCGAAAACTAACCATTTGCACGTATGTTTCTTTTGAAAGCTGATGGGTATTGGGTTACAATTGCGGCATAGCCCGAATGGGTAGTTGGTGATGACCTAAGCTTTGCAAGTAAAGTGAAAAAAAATGCAGAGCTGGTACGTAAAAGCCTAAAAAGTGAGATTAATTAAGTGCGTCGAATTTTCTCGACAAGAAATAACCTCTTTGTGTTTTTTAGTTTTTTATTAAGTTTTGGTCAGTTTAAGAAATTCAATTTGGGGCTAGCCAGTGCTAGAAAATTACTTTCCAATATTATTGTTTATCATTGTTGGTCTTGCCGTAGGCGTAGGCCCTCTATTATTAGGTAAACTTGTTTCTCCTAATAAACCCGATGAAGCAAAAAACTCTCCCTATGAGTGTGGCTTTGAGGCCTTCGAAGATGCGCGAATGAAGTTTGACGTGCGTTACTATCTGGTTGCTATTTTATTTATTCTTTTTGATTTAGAGATTGCCTTTTTATTCCCTTGGGCGGTTGTTTTGCAAGAAATTGGCTTAGCTGGCTTTGTTGCGATGATGGTCTTCTTAGGGGTGCTGGTGATTGGTTTCATCTATGAGTGGATGAAGGGTGCATTGGAGTGGGATTAATTCTGGCATGAGTATCGAGGGGATTTTAGAAAAAGGGTTTGTTACCACCACGCTAGATACGGTGATTAACTACACACGTACAGGTTCAATGTGGCCCATGACCTTTGGTTTGGCTTGCTGTGCGGTTGAGATGATGCATGCTGGTGCTTCACGTTATGATTTGGATCGTTTTGGTATTGTGTTTCGCCCTAGCCCTCGCCAATCAGACGTGATGATTGTGGCGGGCACATTGGTCAATAAAATGGCGCCGGCCTTGCGCAAAGTGTATGATCAAATGGCTGAGCCTCGCTGGGTAATTTCTATGGGTTCATGTGCTAATGGTGGCGGTTATTACCATTATTCTTACGCGGTTGTACGAGGCTGTGACCGCATTGTGCCGGTTGACGTATATGTTCCAGGCTGCCCTCCCACTGCTGAAGCCTTGCTTTATGGCATTATTCAGCTCCAGAATAAAATCAAACGCACCAACACGATAGCGAGATAAGGGCAGAGCGCTAACGACATGACAATTAAATTACAACAATTATCAGAAAATCTGAGAACGCAACTTGGTGAGAAAATCATTAAGCAAACGGTCGCGCTAGGCGAGGTGACGATTGAGTGTGGTGCAGATGACTACTTGGCAGTGTGCCAGACGTTACGTGATGACGCGCATTTTAAATTTGAGCAGCTGATAGATTTGTGCGGAATAGATTATCAGACATACGGTGAAGGCGGCTATCAAGGCCCGCGCTATGCTGTGGTATGTCATTTGTTATCGGTCACCATGAATCATCGCTTAAGGTTAAGGGTTTTTTCTCAAGATGATGATTTTCCTGTGCTACCAACTTTAGTCGAGCTGTGGCCTGTAGCCAACTGGTTTGAGCGCGAAGCGTTTGATCTTTTTGGTATTATGTTTGAAAACCATCCTGATTTACGCCGTATATTGACGGATTATGGTTTTGTTGGTCATCCGTTCCGTAAAGACTTTCCAATGATTGGTAACGTTGAAATGCGTTATGACCCTGAGCAGCAGCGCGTGATTTATCAGCCCGTATCTATAGAATTGCGCAATAATGTGCCGCGCGTGATTCGTGAGGAGGGGTCACATCATGGCTGAAATTAGAAACTACACCATGAACTTTGGCCCTCAGCACCCAGCGGCGCATGGCGTGTTGCGTTTGGTGTTGGAGTTGGATGGCGAAGTCATTCAGCGTGCAGACCCGCACATTGGTTTATTGCATCGAGGTACGGAAAAGCTGGCGGAAAACCGCACCTATCTACAAAGTGTGCCTTATATGGATAGGCTTGACTACGTGTCTATGATGTCCAATGAGCACGCTTATGTGATGGCGATTGAAAAAATGCTGGGCCTAGAAGTGCCCATTAGAGCCCAGTACATTCGCGTCATGTTTGATGAAATTACGCGTGTGTTAAATCACTTGCTCTGGCTAGGTGCACATGCGCTTGATGTTGGAGCGATGACGGTCTTTTTATACACATTTCGTGAACGCGAAGACTTGTTTGATGTGTATGAGGCGGTTTCTGGCGCACGCATGCATGCAGCGTATTACCGACCTGGTGGAGTCTATCGTGATTTGCCAAACCAAATGCCGCAATATCAAGTTTCTTCGCTGCGCAATGAAAAGACGGTAAAGTCACAAAACGAAAATCGCCAAGGTTCTTTGCTGGATTTTATTGACGATTTTACCAATCGCTTTCCAAAGTATATTGATGAATATGAAACCTTGCTGACAGATAATCGTATCTGGAAACAGCGTACAGTTGGCATCGGTGTTGTGACGCCGGAGCGTGCGTTAGCATTGGGAATGACAGGGCCGATGTTGCGCGGTTCTGGTATAGCCTGGGATTTACGTAAAACTCAGCCTTATGAAGTATATGCAAACTTGGATTTTGATATTCCAGTCGGCGTAAATGGCGACTGCTATGACCGCTATTTGGTTCGAATGGAGGAGTTTAGGCAATCTAATCACATCATTAAGCAATGTGTAGCGTGGTTGCGTAAGAACCCCGGCCCTGTTATTTCAAATGATCATAAAGTCGCCCCGCCCAATCGCGAGGGAATGAAAACCAATATGGAAGATTTGATTCATCACTTTAAACTCTTTACCGAAGGTTTTCATGTGCCTGCGGGGGAGGCTTATGCCAGTTGAACACCCTAAAGGTGAATTTGGTATTTACATGGTATCAGATGGCGCAAATAAGCCGTATCGCTTAAAAATTCGCGCACCTGGTTTTCCACACCTTGCAGCATTAGATGAGATGACCAGAGGGCATATGATTGCGGATTTGGTGGCCATTATTGGGACGCAAGATATTGTATTTGGCGAAATAGACAGATGAAAAAACAAAACTTCGACACAATACGGCGTTACTCGGCAAAAAAATCTGCTTGTATAGCAAATCTATGCCGCGCATATTTTTTTGCTTCGCGCCTTGTCTTGTTTAGAACTTTTGCTTTTTCAAGATTAAATTTAGTAAGGTTGTAGCATGTTGTCGTCTAAAGCCATAGAAAAAATTGAATACGAACTGACAAAGTACCCTGCAGATCAACGTCAAGCAGCGGTGATGAGCGCGTTACGTATTGTGCAAACTGAAAAGGGCTGGCTGTCCAAAGAATCTATTTCGGATGTTGCCCAGTATTTGGGTATGCCAGAAATTGCCGCAATGGAAGTAGCTACTTTTTACAATATGTATGATTTAGCCCCAGTTGGTGATTACAAAATTACCGTATGTACCA
>JAKPIR010000334.1 GCA_029549705.1 Pseudomonadota bacterium
AAGCGAGGCGGCAAAACAATTTGCCAAATTGGGCGTGCCTGTTGTCGATACCGATGTTATCGCGCATGAACTTACTGCGGCGGGTTCACCCGTACTCACGCAAATTAGCCAGCTGTTTGGGCCACATTTTTTAACAAAAGAGGGTGCATTAGACCGCGCAAAACTACGCGCGCATGTGTTTACCAATCCGCAAGAGCGCAGCAAACTTGAAGCGCTCTTGCACCCGCTCATCCGCGCTAATGCGTTGAAGCAACTGGCAGAAAATGAGCATCAACTGCACCCTGACTATCAAGTTTTAGTGATTCCGCTTTTATTTGAAAACAACCAATATCAAACCAGCATACACAAAACTTTGGTGATTGATTGTGATGAGCAACTGCAAATTTCACGGGCCATGGCACGTAGCCAATTAAGCCAAGCTGAAGCACAGGCCATATTAGACGCACAGGTTACTCGCGCAACGCGGCTTAAACTTGCGGATGAAGTCATCGAAAATAATGGAACACTGGCCGAGTTAACTGAAAGTGTAGAGAAAATGCACCAAAAACTCCTTAAAATTTGCCATTAATCCTTGCATAGTCAGCCAATAACTTTGATAATTCAGTTCAAATTTGATTGTAAGCATTATTTTGGGTTAGTGATGTAAACCATGCCTAGTTACGACTATCCATTCAACGAGCGTATACGCACTTTATTGCGGATAGAGGATTTGTTTGCCAAAGTAATGCACAATTTGGAAACAGATCACGAATTTCACCATCACGCTGCACTGCTCACTTTGCTGCAAATTTCAGATATTGTTGAACGCGCTGATTTGCGCTCAGAATTATTGCAAGAGCTTGCTCGGCAAAAACTGGTGATGGAGTCCCTTAAAGGAAACCCAGCCATAGCAAGCGCCAAGCTCGAAAGTATTTTGGCGGAAATTGACACAGCAGTTGATGCGTTACGTGCTGAAACCACTAAACTAGGCCAAACGCTACGCAACAATGAATGGCTGATGGCCATTAAACAGCGCACGGGCATTCCTGGTGGCGTTTGTGAGTTTGATGTGCCTTCCTATCACTACTGGTTAAATCTTGGCCCAGCAAAACGCCGTGAAGATATTATTGCTTGGCTAAAACCACTGTTTCCGATGCAACAAGCCATTACGATTATTTTGCATATTTTGCGTGGCAGTGGCGCTAAAACGAAATTACTAGCCAAAGAGGGCGTTTATCAAGAAATGCTTTCAGGCGCTAAACCCGCACAAATGCTGACAATAGAAATACCAGACAATACCCCTTGTTTCCCTGAAGTGAGCGCTAACAAATATGCCATGAATATTCGGTTTATTCACTTAGATAAAGTACAAAAAACACAAAAATTTGAAGGGGACGTTAAATTTACACTGACCCTTTGCAACTTATAAAACTTTGTAGCCTCTGACTTTAGTCGCTTTATTTTCAAACTAAATTCATCAACACAATCTGTCGATTTAAAACCTTATGTCAGCCATCAAAAAACGTTTAGTGACTTGCCCGAACTGCAAAAAATTAAGCGAATACTCCCTTGAAAATGCATTTAGGCCTTTTTGTTCAGAGCGTTGCAAGATGATTGACTTGGGCGTGTGGGCAACGGAAGGCTATGCAATCCCTGTTGCCATCAACCCTGCAGATTTATCAGACGATGAAACCAACGCCTTGCTAGGGCATTAAGAGGTAATGATATGCATGTATTGATTTTATTTTCGCGCTTACTCACGACGACGCTAATACCAAGTCTATTGATGATTGTTTTTTTAACAGCACACGCCGAAACTGCCAAACCCGTGCAGATACAACAAGCTTGGGCGCGCGCCACCGCACCGGGGCAAAGTGTAGGGGCCGCCTATATGACCTTGGTACATCATGAGAACATCACGCTGATTGCCGCAGATTCAAACGCGGCTGGCAGCGTTGAAATACACAGTATGGAAATGAAAAATGGCGTCATGAAAATGCGCATGCTGGAAGAGTTGCCTCTCAAAGCCGGCAAAGCGGTCAAACTCGGCCCGGGTGGCTTGCATCTCATGTTGTTTGATTTGCAAAAACCACTCAAAGTGGGTGAAAAAATTGAATTAACGCTCTGCTTTAAAGATAAGCAAGGTGAAGTGACGCACCAGACCGTGACGCTACCCGTCAAAGAAGCCGCGCAGTAATGCCAAAAATTTACTACTGATGCTCTACCATGCGCCCCGTTGCATGGCAATACCGTGCGCACCATGTTGTATCGCAGTCTTTTTGTCAGCCGTTTTAACGCCGCCTAATGCATAAACTGGCAGCGGATAATCGGAAACCATTTGCCCCCAGACCTGCCAGCCCAGCGGCTTGGCATCGACGTGGCTTAACGTCGCGTTCACTGGCGAAAGCACAACAAAATCCAGCCCTAAGGTAACTGCTTTTTCTAGCTCAGCAGGATGATGGCAAGATGCTGCACAAAGCATTTGATCTGGCCTTTGCTTTAATGCTAGCAATTGATGGGCTGGCAGATGTACACCATCCGCGCCCAAATTTTGCGCTAAATCCACATGTCCATTTAGCAGCACTTTTGCGCCATGTGCGTGCGCCATGTGGATGACACGCTCACCAAAGGCGCGCAACGCTGCTGGTTGTAGTTGCTTTTCACGTATTTGAATTAGTTTTAAGCCATTTTCTAGCGCTGTTTGCAATTGGTTAAAAAATGCTTGTTCACCCATTTCAGCAAGATTGGTAATAGCATAAATGTCAGGTAAATTGAGCGCCTGCATAATGGGCTGATTTGCTGGCAACATGGGCTGCACACTCACCTGACTCGGCTGTTGCCAACTGAGTTTTTGACCTTCACGCCCATGCGGCTCACCCTGCCAGGCCAATACTCTAAAAAAATGCAGTTTAACGGTTTTTTCCGGGTAGGCATAAACACGTGTGAGCCAAGGTGCTGTATCCGTTACCGTTATGCCTAGTTCTTCATGCAGTTCACGCACCAATGCGTGTACCGGTGTCTCATTTTCTTCAATTTTACCGCCCGGAAACTCCCAGTAACCAGCCCATGGCTTACCCGCTGGTCTTTGACCAAGCAAAACAGCGCCATCTTGCCGTTGAATGACACCAACTGCTGCATGCGTCACGGCAACAATCGGTGAAACTGAATCAAAATTTGATGCCATGCGATGTTATTGGCGCAATGCCGACATGGCGAGTTGCTTAGCACCCGCATAATCGCGCGCAAATTGATAAGCCACACGGCCACTGCGCGCGCCACGCGTGTGGGAGAATTCCAGCGCAGCTTGATGGGCGGCTTCGTCAAAAGCCAAACCATAAGTCTTAAGCCAGTTTTCGCAAATGGCTAAGTATTCGTCTTGGTCAAACGCATAAAATGACAACCACAAACCAAAGCGCTCAGCCAGCGCGGTTTTTTCTTCAATCGTATCACTCGGCCGAATTTCAGCATCACCATTAAATTTAACATCATGTTTTGTTGCCAAATTATCCGCCATAAATTCTGGCATCAAATTTTTACGATTTGACGTAGCATACACCAGCACATTGTCGGATGTACTCGCCACCGAACCATCCAATACGACTTTCAGCGCTTTATAGCTTTCATCATTGGCTTCAAAAGTTAGGTCGTCGCAAAAAATAATGAATTTTTCTGGACGGTTGCGAATCAGCTCAACAATTTCGGGTAAATGGACTAAATCGTGCTTTTCCACTTCAATTAAGCGCAGGCCCTCAGCCGCATAAGCGTTTAATAATGCTTTAATGAGCGATGACTTACCCGTTCCGCGCGCCCCTGTCAGCAGCACATTATTGGCGGTAAAGCCCTGCAAAAATTGCTGCGTGTTACGCACAATCTGCGCTTTTTGTGCATCCACAAAATGGATGTCTGCAAGCGCAATGTGGTGTGGATGCGTGATGACCTGCAATCTGCCCTGATTGCTTTGCTTCACCCAGCGCCACGCGGATGCCTGCCAGTCCACGTCAGGGGCGTTGGCTGGCAACAGGTTTTCCAACTGGCGGATTAACCCTTCAGCGCGGTCAATTAAATGCGTGAGCTTCTCCATTAAGAGCGATAATCTGCGTTAATTTTGACGTAGTCGTATGAAAAATCACAAGTCCAAACCGTGCTTTGCGCATTGCCACGCGCTAAATCCACACGCACTAGAATTTCAGCTGCTTTCATAACCGCCGCCCCTTGCTCCTCTTGATAAGCCTGTGCACGGCCGCCATGCTCTGCCACCAGTACATCACCCAAATAGAGTTTTAGCGCGTTTACATCCAGCCCTTCAACACCGGCATAGCCAATGGCCGCCAAAATTCGGCCAAGATTTGGGTCTGACGCAAAAAATGCAGTTTTGATGAGCGGTGAATGTGCAATCGCATAAGCCACTTTGCGGCATTCAACCTCATCTCGCCCGCCTTCCACCTGCACGGTCATGAATTTTGTGGCACCCTCACCATCGCGCACAATCGCCTGCGCGAGTTCAATCGCCACTTCAGTAAATGCATCGCGTAGCACAGCAAACTCTGGACTGGCTTCAGCAATTTCGGTATTGCCTGCCAGGTGAGTGGCCATCAGAATCAGACTGTCGTTCGTGGAAGTGTCGCCATCCACAGTGATGCAGTTAAACGATTTATTCACGGCATAACGGATGATGCTTTCAAGCGCGGCTTGGCTGACGGCGGCGTCTGTCGCAATATAGCCGAGCATTGTCGCCATATTGGGGTGTATCATACCGCTACCTTTGCTGATGCCAGTGAGCGTCACGGTTTTGCCACTTAGTTGAATTTGACGTGAGGTGCCTTTAGCGACAATATCCGTGGTCATAATCGCTTCAGCCGCATTCAGCCAGTTATCTTCCTTTAAGTTGGCAATGGCGGCTGGTAAACCAGCCACGATTTTATCTACCGGCAAGGGCTCTAAAATTACCCCGGTTGAAAACGGCAAAATTTGGTTGGCCTGTAAACCAAGCAATTGACTCAGTGCCTCGCAACTTTGTTTTGCCCGTTGCAAACCATCATCTCCCGTGCCTGCGTTGGCACAGCCGGTGTTCACCAAAAGCGCGCGAATGCCCGCTTTTTGCTTTAAAAAATCCTGACATAGCAGCACAGGTGCGGCACAAAATTGATTGCGCGTAAACACGCCGGCCACATGACTACCTTCAGTTAGGGTAACAACCAACACATCTTTGCGATTGGGCTTGCGCACATGCGCTTCTGCAAAACCTAGTTTCACGCCTTTAACGGGTAGTAAAGCGCTGGCCTGAGGGGCGGTAAGATTAACTGGCATGGTAAAAAATCCGTGTAAATAATGTTGCGCTTATTTTAGCGCATTATTGATTGGACAAGCGGCCATGACGGGCTGTTTTATGACTAATTATGCTTGTACAACATGTATTAAAAACATGAAATCTCACCCGAGAAAAAAATAATGCCCTGTAAGCCTTTATTTATAAGGCTTGCAGGGCATCGAAAAAGGTTGTGTGAAAAATCAACCGCATTCGGACTATTATTTAGTTAAAAACGTTTTACGTTACTGACTTTACCTGTCAAGTCAAAAATTGACTGAAAACTACGGCCTTGTGCGACTGCATTAAGACTGATTTTTCCAGAGATGGCTTCATCAGGGGCAATTTGCACTTGACCTTGTGCCTGCAATTTAGGCGATTTCAGCACGAGATTGCGATATTCAATTCGGCCACTTTTTGCGCGTACATCACCTGAGAGTTGGTCAAAATTGGTGGCATAACCTTCAAGCGCTTTATCTTCAGGATTGAGTATCGCCCGCGGTAAATCAACGCCACTTATTTTGCCATTCGGTAATTGAAAATTTCCCGTCACTTCGGCGTCATCAAGCAATTGCGTAGCAATGGTTGACTGTGCTGAAAAGTTACCCGCCAAATTTAATTTACCTTCCACCAATCCCGTGCTGGCAAATGCCTTTAAAAGCTGGGCGGCATTCACCTTGGTCATATTAAAACTGCCCGATGTCTGCCACTGGCTTGACCAATCGAATACGGCCTTTGCGCTGAATATTCCGCCATAAATTTCACCTTGCAGTTGGTCAAATTGCAGGCGCGCATTTTGATACAAGCCGCTGGCATTTAGCTCATCAAACACAATGTTTGGTTGCACAGGTAACGCCCACTGACTTGCCCTAATCTTCACCCGATACTGGCCTGCTTGCGGTTGTACTTCAATGGCTAACGCGCCCTCTTCACTTTTCAATGCAATGCCGCCAAATTGACCCGCATGATGTTGCATAACATGGCCACGCAATGGCGCCAATTCAAGGTCGCGCAAATTGAGTTTAACTTTGCTAAAGCGCACCTCGTGCACCTGGAGTTTCGGTGACTGACTTGCTGCCTGTAACCACTGTAGCGGCTTGGCAAAGTCTTTCTGCTCAAGCGCCACACCCTCAATCAGCACACTATCCAACGTTTTGATCTCGCTGAAAAGGCTTGTGACCTGTGGCGCCACCGTGACGGAATCCACCTGAAATGCAGGATTTTCACCCACTGCGACATGGCTTAACACAAAGTGCGGCTGCGGCCAAAGAGATGCACGCACTTCACCCACGCTAACAGGGGCGCCGATGCTTGCTGAGGCAATATGTTCAACTGGTTTTGCCAAAAAATTCAGCGGCACCACGTGCATCAAGCCCAGCAATATCATGAGCAAAATAGGCACATAGACCATTGAAAATTTCAGCAGAGGTGACAGCCATTTTTTGGGTTGCCTGACGTTAGAATCGCCTTTAAAGCGACTCAACACCAAAATATCAAATTTTCGATACTTAGCTTTAACGATGTTCAGTAAACTGTTTTTTGCACGCTGCGGCTTGTGGCCCATCATCTCGCTTGCCAAATTTTTGGCTTCTTCACGCGCTGCTTTTTCAGCGGCTTTTTGTTCGGCATGGGCTGCTTCTTTTTGTTGTTTGGCGAGGCGCTCTGCCTCTTTTTGCGCTTCTCGTTCAGCTTTTTTCTGCGCTTCTCGTTCTGCTTTTTCTTTTGCGATCCGTGCTTTTTCTAACTTAGCTTGTTCTTTGGCCGCTGCTTTTTCTTGTGCGTTGGCTTCCGCAATCCGTTTGGCTTGGCGCTCAGCCTCAAGTTTGGCTTCTTTTTTCGCCAATGCACGGGCCTCAGCCTCTGCTTTTTTCTGCGCGGCTTCGGCTTCACGTGCGATGCGTTCAGCCTCTAGGCGTGCTTGCGCTTCTGCAGCCAATCTGGCTGTTTCTTCCGCTTGTGCAATCACCTGTAAGCGCTCCGCCTCTAACTTTGCCGCAAGTTCAGCCTGCGCTTGGGCTTGAAGTTGGGCTTCTTCTGCCAGTTTCGCCTGCTGTTCTGCCTCAAGTCGTGCCGCCTCCTCTGCGATGACTTTGGCTTGTGCCTCGGCAGCTGCTTGCTCCTCACGCGCTTTAATTTCTGCAGCAACTCTGGCTGCTTCCTCTGCCTGCGCTATGGCTTGGGCTTCAGCTTGAATACGTGCTTCTTCTGCAGCTTGTGCAATACGTTCGGCTTCTAGGCGCGCTTGCTCCTCCGCTGCCAATCTGGCCGCTTCTTCCGCTTGCGCGATTGCCTGCAAGCGCTCCGCCTCTAACTTTGCCGCAAGCTCTGCTTGCGCCTGGGCTTCTTGCGCTAGTTTTTCCTGATATTCCGCTTCAATCCGTGCCGCTTCTTCCGCTTTGGCTTGCGCTTCGGCAGCCTCTTGTTCCTCGCGCGCTTTGATTTTAGCAGCCAATCTGGCCGCCTCTTCAGCCTGCGCTAATTCTGCCTGAATGCGGGCATCTTCCGCCTCTTTTGCTAAACGGACTTCTTCACGGCGCTGACGCTCTTTTTCTCGAATACGCTCAACTAAGGCTTGAGCTTGACGCTCTGCTTTTAGCCGCGCGGCATGCTCAGCCTGCTCTTGCGCCTTGGCCTCCTGCTCGGCAATGCGCGCCGCGGCCAAGCGTGACGCTTCCTCCGCCGCGTGTTTTGCCTGAGCTTCAGCTTCGGCAATTGCGCGTTCTTTTTCAGCCGCTTCCAGTGCAGCTTTTTCCGCTTGCGCTCGCGTTGCTTGTGCTAATTTTTCCTGACGTTCAATTTCTAATTTTGCTTTTTCCTGCGCGGCCTCAGCTTCAGCGCGAATAGTAGCAAGCTCTACCTCACGCGCGATACGTTCTGCTTCAACACGCGCTTTTTCTTGCGCCTCAAATTTGGCCTGCGCTTTGGCTTTCATTTCTGCTTGTTTACGCGCTTCTGCCTCTGCTTTTTGTCGTTCAAGTTCAGCTTCTTGCGCGCGGCGTGCCTGTTCTTCAACATCTTTCTGGCGAATTTTCGCTTCTGCTTTGGCAATTTCTTTGGCGCGGATTTGCGCTTCTATTTCTCGCGCTTTTAGCTCATCTTCCCGTCGCTCTGCTTCTTTCTTTTTGGCAATTTGCTCAAGCTCTAAATAGGTTTCTAACTCGGCTGTACCATCAATTTCTTCAACGTTGTAGACTTCTTCCACCACCATGGGTGCAAAAAAAGTATCAAGTTCCCAATCATCTTCTTGTGCGATGACCTCAACGGCTTTAATGTAACCTTCATTTTCAATTTGAGATAAGGCTGCAATGAATTTTTGCTCAGAAAATCCGTCGAGCTGATTCAAAATATGTTGTGCGGAAGTTTTACCATCAACCAGCGCCATAATTTTCATTAAATGCGCAGGTAAACCGCCAAAGAGCGATTTGCGTAGGCGAACACCTTTGGGTGTTTTAGCGTAAATAATTGATAAATCCATCGCTACCGTGACCTAACTATAGAGCTTGGTGTGACCTGTTGAGAAAGACACGCCAACATAAAAGGGTGTACACCAATTCAATAAAAAATCAGCAAAAAACGCGCCTATTATAGGAATTAAAGGTCGCAAATGTAGTGAAAACTCAGCATTTTGCTGCGAAAAAGCTGATTCTAACAACATTGTAATATCACGCAGGAATTTTAGCGCAATATTTAAATACGTAATGCGCCATGATTGTAAAAAAGTATTAAATTAAAGCGAATAAAAACGCCGAGGAAAATTCTCTGCTCTGTAAGCCTTATAAATAAAGGCTCGCAGAGCATCAAAAAAGGTTGGTAAGAAAAATTGCTTAAAATACTTATTTTTCTTGATGCAAAATTGGCTTGGCTACTTTATTTTTTTGCAGCATTAACTTTAACGCGGGCCAAATATTATTCAAAATCACAGGCTGACCAAGCGCGTTGGGGTGCAGGCCGTCAGCTTGAATCAAATGGGGTTTTGCCGCCACTTGGTCTAACATAAAGGGCACAAGGTTGATGTTGTGTTGCTGGCCAAGTTGCTGATACGTCTGATAAAACGCTTCAGTATATTTAGGCCCGTAATTAGGTGGAATGCGCATGCCAAGCAACAACACTTTGGCTTTTTTCTTTTGGCTGTATGTAATCATCGCGCTCAAGTTTTTACGCATTTCCTGAGTTGGCAAGCCACGCAGGCCATCATTGGCGCCTAGCGCTAAAACAACAATTTTTGGCTTGATCGTGGTAATTGTTTTTTCAAAGCGAGTAAGGCCGCCGCTCGTGGTTTCACCGCTGATACTGGCATTTGCAACCTCATAATGATACCCTTCGGCATTGAGTTTTTGTTGAAGCAGTGTTACCCAGCCCTGCGGTTGCGTGATGCCGTAAGCGGCAGATAAGCTATCGCCGTACACCAAAATTTTGCTGTTTTCGGCAAAAGCCTGTGTGTTCCATGCAACGAAAAGCAAACCAAAGAGACTAAGCTTACGTCGGTTTATAAAAAGTCGATTCAGTGCTGTCTCTAAGATCAATAATAATTGGAAAAACATGAATGCAATATTCTCCTATTGTGCAAGCGCAAAACTTAACGTATGAATTTGTTAGCCATGATAACCATATTCGCGTTTTACATCATTTAAATTTATCGATTAGTGCTGGCGAGCAAGTCGCCATTATTGGTAGCTCAGGGTCAGGTAAATCCACCTTGTTGAGTCTGCTCGCGGGGTTGGACATTCCTGCTAGTGGTAGCGTTCAAATCGATGGCGAGCCGTTCAGCCAGCTCGATGAGGATGGTCGTGCGGCCATCCGCGCCAAACGTATGGGCTTTGTGTTTCAGTCGTTTCAACTGTTGCCATCACTGACTGCGCTTGAAAATGTCATGTTGCCACTGCAATTAAAAAATCATCCTGATGCAGCCACCCTAAGTTTAGCCGCCCTTCGTCAAGTTGGCTTAGGCGAACGCGTAAAGCATTACCCCAAACAACTTTCAGGTGGCGAGCAGCAGCGTGTTGCCATTGCCCGGGCATTTGCCACACAGCCTGCCATTTTATTTGCCGACGAGCCAACAGGCAACCTCGACCACACCACGGGGCAACGCATTATTGAATTACTGTTTGAAATGAATGCAAACGCTGGCACTACATTAGTATTGGTCACGCACGACATTCACTTAGCCAACCGCTGTCATACACAGCTAAAACTAGAACATGGCGCGCTCACGAGGTTAAATCAACCATGAGGATGTCTTTTAAGTTAGCTTGGTCACAAACCCTCAGTTTGTGGAAATCAGGTGCATTGCATGTGCTGGTTTTCGCCTTAGTACTCGCGGTTACAGCTATTACTTCTACGGGTTTTTTCACGCAGCGCATCGAAACCGCGCTCAACCAGCAAGGCGGCTTGTTGCTGGGCGCTGACCTTGCCGTGCAGGCTGACCATGAAATTCCTGAAAACTTCATCAAAGCCGCTCAAGTTCAAGGGATTACCACAGTAAAAACCTATGAATTTCCTAGCATGGTGGTGTTTGGTGAAACCAATCAGCTGGCAGAAATTAAAGCGGTTGAAACAGGCTTTCCGTTACGGGGCGACCTCACGATTGGTCAACACGTCACCGATACTGGCAACATTGTCACCCATGGCCCAAACACTGGTGAAGTCTGGATAGAGCCAAGGTTGGCAAATCTGCTGAATGTTCAGGTGGGAGATATATTGGAAGTAGGCGAGCGCCAATTACGCGTCAGCGCTATTTTGGTGCGCGAACCCTCGCGCGGTGGCGATATGTTTGGCTTTGCACCGCGCCTCATGATGCATGCAGAAGATTTACCTTCTACCAAACTCATTCAATACGGCAGTCGCGTGAAATATCAATTATTGCTCGCCGCCCAACCGCAAAGCATTTCAAAGTATGCTGAGCAGGCGAAGCCTTTACTGCTTCGCGGTGAAAAAATTCAGGACATTCGAAATGCACGGCCTGAAATTAAATCTGCGCTGGACAAAGCCCAGCAGTTTTTAGGCTTATCATCGATGGTGAGCGTGATTCTCGCCATGGTGGCCATGTTGCTTTCAAGCCTGCCCTACATTAAGCAAAGCCTTGATACCTTTGCGCTGATGCGCTGCTTTGGCGCTTCTAAAAACAGTGTGTTGCAAGTACTGGCATTTCAAACCATGATGATCGCCTTGCTTAGCGGACTATTCGGGGCGGCGCTCGGTTATATTGGGCAGCTCGGCTTAGCACAATTGGCGGGCAACTTATTTGTAGAAACGCTGCCTGCTGCCAACGCCACTCCGCTAGTCTTAGGCTTAGTGGCAAGTCTCTGCATGATGCTCGCCGTGGTGGTGCCGCATGCTTGGCAAATGCGCAATCTCACCGCCATGAATATTTTAAGGCGTGAGACCATCAGCCAGCCCCTAACGGCACAAGCCAAATTTTTACCGGCTTTTTTGGTGATGACGTTCATGATTTTTTGGCAAGCGCGAGACATTAAACTTGCACTCGCTACCATAGTTTCACTGACCATACTGTGCTTTGCCATTGCTGGCATCGCTTACTTACTTGTCAATTTGCTCAGCCGCACTTTCCAATTATCATCGCGCAACCCAGTATTGAGCCAAATTAAAATCGGCGTTCTAGGACTCAAGCGTCGTTTTAGTTTATCTACCGTACAAATGATAGGCTTTAGCATGGGTCTAATGGTGTTGATGCTATTGGCGCTGATTCGCAATGACTTAATTCGCAACTGGCAGGCATCACTGCCAATTGACGCGCCGAATCGCTTTGTCATCAACATTCAGCCGGCACAGATTAGCGGCATAAAGGAATTTTTCGCCCAGCAGAACATTCAAGATGCGACGATTTTCCCGATGGTGCGCGGTCGTTTGGTCAAACAAAATGGCCATGACCTCAGCCTGACTGAATGGAAAGATGAGCGCGCGAAGCGGCTGGCTGAGCGAGAGTTTAATCTCTCGTGGGCCGCGCAAATGCAAAGTGACAACAAACTGCTTTCTGGCAAATGGTGGACAGAAAAAGACCACGGCAAACCTTACTTATCGCTCGAACAAGACTTAGCCAAAACATTAGGCATCAAACTGGGCGACCAATTAGTGTTCAATGTGGCAGGCACACCCCTCAACTTAACGGTCACCAGTATCAGAAAAGTAGAGTGGGACACCATGCGCGCAAACTTTTTTGCCGTCACCCCGCCTGGTGTGTTAGAGCAGTATCCAACGAGTCATATGAGTAGTTTTTACTTGCCGCTAAGTGCCGACGCGCCCATGAACCAACTTATCAGATCCTTCCCAAACCTAACCGTCATTGATGTGGCGGCGCTCATGCAGCAAGTACGTAGCATCATGCAAAAAATGAGTAGTGCCATTGAATACGTGTTCGCCTTTAGTTTAATCGCCGGCATCGCCGTACTTTATGCTTCAGTGGTCGCAACCCGAGATGAGCGTGTCACAGAATCCACTTTGATGCGTGTTTTTGGGGCATCTCGCCAGCAGGTCAGCGTTGCCTATCTTGCTGAATTTTCCTGCATTGGCTTGATTGCAGCATTGGTAGCAGCCATTGGTGCAAATCTACTGGCTTACTATCTAAGCCACTACGTGCTGGATATTCCATTCCAGCTCAATTTCATGTTGGCGATTACCGTCATGCTAATTTCGGCCATATGTATCCCACTCGCCGCATGGCTGGTGCTAAGAAAATTTTTAAATATTCCTGCTAGGCAACTCCTCAATAGTATTTAAGTTGCACAGCCCACAAAAAAGCACGCCTGAGCGTGCTTTTTTGTGGCATAAAATAACTAATTTAATCTTATTTTGCTTCTGCTGCGGCCTCTGTTGCTGACGCTTCTGCAGGTGCACTGGCTTCTGTCACTGGCTGCGCTGAATCATCAATGGTAATGCCAGGAACGCGCTCTTCTGGTGTTGGCTCATATCCACCTGGCTCTGCTGCGGCAGGTGCAGGAGCTGGTGCTGGTGCGGCTTCCGCTGGGGCAGGTGTAGCCGCTGGCGCTTCAACAGCTGGGGCTGCTTCCACTGGTGCTGCTTCTTTTTCACCACAACCCACGAGCAACAAACTAGTAACGCTTAATGCTAATAATGCACGTAATAATGTAGACATTTTCATTCCTTTCTACTTGTTAATTAAAACAAAAAATCCTTGAACTATTTAAAAGTTACAAGGATTTTTAAACTGACTAAACTCGAAGCTACATTCTAGTTACTTTTTACATAAAAGTAAACTTAAAGTCATTTAAAATGAATGACTTAAATGCAAAATTACTCTGTTTATTTTGGAATGCGCAATGACTGGCCTGGATAAATTTTATCTGGATGGCTTAACATCGGTTTATTTGCTTCAAAAATCTTCATATAGTCATTAGCATTGCCATACTGTGTTTTAGCGATTTTTGATAATGTGTCACCACTCACAACCGTATAGAACACAGGTTCATCTGCAGGTTCAACCACACCCAATTGGTCTTGGACGTTTTCAACCCCTTTTACGTTACCGCAGCAAAGTAAAATCTTTTCTTTGGTTTCTAAAGTGTCTGCCATGCCTTGCACGATTACGGTGGCTGAAGCACCGTCAAAACCTATGGTCAACCCTTCTGCCGTTAATCCCATTTTGGCCACATAATCTGCAATCGCTTTTGCGGCAGCTTTATTGGCCGCTTCAACATTCACCGGTGTTGGGTCTTTTTTTGCAACTTCTTCTGCCGCTTTAGCTTCACCGATACCAAATAGTTTTTCGCCGGCCTCTTTAATAAATGAAAACAATCCCATTTGTTCTTCTCCTTAAAAAATTGTAGATTTTATTTTAGTAAAAACCTTAAATAATGCCTCGTTTGGCGACATCATTGCTAATCATAGCACCTTTCGCATAAGCTGCCACTTCATAACGATTTTTTACATAGCCGCGACGGCATTCCCACAAATAATGCAAAATCGTCATGCCTTGTAAATACTGCTCCACATGCGTTAACTCATGGCCTAACAGCGTGATGCCCTGCAAAGTATTCGGCTGATAATACCCCGCCCGAAAATAGATGTGATGCCCTAGCACCACCGCACACATGCTGGGCCGTAGCCAGAATGGCGTATGCCCGTCTACAATGCGGGCATAATGCAATACTTCGGGTGAAAAATAAGGCTGATAAATCTGCCATTCAGCCGGGCTTAATTTGCGGCCGCGCTTAGCCAACATCAATCCCCTATTGCATGTAAAATAACGCGCCGACTTGCCGCAAGGTGTCGGTGTTCATACAAAAAAATACCTTGCCACTGGCCGAGTGCAGGCCTGCCTTGCACAATTGGAATAGATAAACTGGTTTGCGTCAGCGCACTACGCACATGCGCGGGCATGTCGTCTGGGCCTTCAACGGTGTGAATAAAGAGCTTATCGCCATCAGGTACCAAGCGATTAAAAAACGCCTCCATATCCACCAGCACGTCAGCATCATAATTCTCATTAATAAGTAGACTTGCGGAAGTGTGCTGAATATACAAGGTGAGTAAACCCGTTTGAATAGCGGATTTTTTGGTGAGTTGTAAAACATCAGGCGTGATGTCGTAGAGCTTACGGCCTGATGTTGACATGGTGATTTGTTCTGAAAACTGGCGCATGCAAAAACCCTCAAACACAATACGCCATTATAGCGCGAGTTATTGAGGGTTATCTTCTACGCCGATGCAAATGGTTGTTCAAATAAAAGTGGCTTCCCCAATAAGGGCCATAGCCATAAAACGGGTGATAGAACGGGTCGTAAAAGGGGTCATAGCGGTTACGCCAAGCTTGTTGTTTGAGCTTTTCTTGTGCTTCTTTATTGGCTTTTTCGCGCTTGTTGATTTCTTCTGCAAGGCTATTGAGGCGCGCTTTTTCACGTTCAGATTGGATGTAATCCAGCACTTTTGAGTCCACGCCCTGTTTGCTTAAGGTTACAATTTGGCTGGCGGTTAAGTCATATTGCGAGTTACTGGCTTTGATTTTGGCAATAATATCGTCAGCAGTGGCTTTTTGCTGGGTCAAACTGACAATTTCATCTAAACTCAATATTGGCGTGGCGGCCGGCGTAAGTTGCGCCACTTCGTCAGGTGTCAGCCGGTCAACCGCTACTTCACGCGGGGCATTGCTGGCACAACCGGTCACCAAACCTGCCAGCAACACCGTGCCGAATATTAAGCTATGTTTACGCATTCCTTACTCCTCAGTCACCCGAATTTTGTAGGAGCACAATTTATTGCGCTCCTACAAATTTCTTATACCTTATTGAACTGCATCCTGCCAGCCTTGTAATCCACTTGGACCGTGTCTTTCGCCATAAAGTTGCCAGCCAAAATTTCACGTGCCAAGGGGTTTTCAATCTCGCTCTGGATAGCCCGTTTTAATGGGCGTGCACCGTACACGGGGTCAAATCCAGCGCTGGCGATTTCAGCCAGTGCCGCATCGGTCACATGGAGCTGCATGTCCATCGCAGCCAAACGTTTAGCCAAATATTGCAATTGAATACTTGCAATTGATTTGATATTTGCCTCACCCAATGCGTGAAAAACGACTACTTCATCAATACGGTTGACGAACTCTGGCCTGAAATGCGTTTTTACTTCGCCCATCACCGCCAGTTTCACCACTTGGTAATCCTGATCCGACATGCTTTGAATCATTTGACTGCCTAAATTGGACGTCATAATAATCACCGTGTTTTTAAAGTCTACCGTACGACCCTGGCCATCGGTTAAGCGGCCATCATCGAGCACCTGCAACAGCACATTAAACACATCAGGATGCGCTTTTTCAACTTCATCCAACAAAACCACGCTGTAAGGTTTGCGGCGTACGGCCTCCGTCAATGTGCCGCCTTCTTCATAGCCCACATAGCCGGGTGGCGCACCAATCATGCGTGCCACAGAATGTTTTTCCATAAATTCGCTCATGTCAATGCGAATCAAATGGTCTTCTGAATCAAACAAGAAATTGGCGAGTGATTTACACAACTCAGTTTTACCCACGCCCGTTGGCCCCAAGAACAAGAAGCTGCCGTAAGGACGATTGGGGTCACTCAAACCAGAACGTGAACGGCGAATCGCATCACTCACCAAGCGCACTGCTTCGTCCTGCCCTACTACGCGCTCGTGCAGCTTGGCTTCCATGGTCAATAATTTTTCACGTTCGCCCGTCAGCATTTTGCTGACA
>JAKPIR010000355.1 GCA_029549705.1 Pseudomonadota bacterium
GCATAAGAAAATTGTCCCTGACATCACACCTACTTCATAAAATTGAAGATAAAACTTGACCATAATATTTTTGTTTAAAAGTAAATTATTGTAAAAAATTGCCGTAATTAAGTATAAGTGTATTGATGTAACTGCATGAAAAAAAACTAAAACAAGCGATATTGAAATAGAGAATGATTAATACACCAAAAGTGTAAAAAGTTAAAAGTGGGTAACACCATAAAAAGGAAATAAAAATGAAAATTAATATGCCCGTCACACAAAACCAAGTTGAGTTAAAAGACAACTCGCAAATTGTGTCAAAGACCGATCTAAAAGGTCGAATTACTTTTGTTAATCGAGAGTTTATTGATGTGAGCGGCTTTAGTGAGGCTGAACTGATAGGGCAAAGCCATAATATTGTGCGCCACCCGGATATGCCGCCAGAGGCGTTTGAAGACTTATGGACCACCGTAAAAAGTGGCAAACCCTGGATTGGCATCGTAAAAAACCGTTGCAAAAATGGTGACTATTACTGGGTTGAGGCCGTTGTTGCGCCTGTGGTTGAAAATGGTCAGCCAGCCGGCTATATTTCTGTTCGCAAAAAAGCATCACGCCAGCAAATTGAAGGTGCATTGCGATTCCACCGTAAAATTAAAGAAGGCCAAAGCTGGGCGGCAACGCAGTTAGATAAGCTACGTGCATTTAAACGTAACTTTAGTTTAAAGGCGCGGATTATTTCAATTTTTTTAACCGTGGTATTAACCACAGGGTTTATCGGTTTTATTGGCTTAAAAGGCATTGATGATACCAACCAAGCTGTGCATTCTCTTTACGAAGACCGCGTGACGGCTATTGAGCAGCTCAAACGTGTGGCAGATATGTATGCGGTTAACATTGTGGATACTTCACACAAGGTAAGAAACGGCAATATGACATGGGCAGAAGGAGAGGCCAATGTGGAAGTTGCCCTCAAGGAAATTGATGCGCAGTGGAAAGCTTATCGCGAAAAAACATTTGAGGCGGAAGAGCAAAAATTAGTGGCAGATATCGAGCCATTATTTGCCAATGCCAATACAAGTGTTGCTACATTACAGGCTATTTTACGTGCGCACGATGATAAACGCCTGACTGAATTTACCGCAAAGGAACTCTACCCTGCAATTGACCCGATTTCTGAGCGCGTAAATGCGTTGACCAATCTGCAAACAAAAATTTCCGGCCAAGTGTTTGCAGAGGCTGAAGAAGACTTTCAGTTGCATTCCAAAGGTGGATTGCTCATCTTGGTGCTAGGCATACTGTTGACAGGCTATTTGGGTAGATTGCTCTACCAAGCGATTATGCCGCGTGTGCATGATGCGGTGCGCTACTTGTTGCTAAGTGCGCAAGGGTCTGACCATGAATCTGTCGCACGTACTGGCCATCGTGATGAGCTAACGGATGTAATGGATGCTTACCGCGCCTTGAAAACACGCCTCGATTTTGACCACGCAGAAACACTGGCAGGGGTGAACCGTATTAAATCTGCTTTGGAAAACTCTTCTATGGCAGTGACGGTGTCAAATGAGCACAATGCATTGATTTATATGAATAAAGCGGCTAAAGCATTATTCAGTAAAATGAGTCGTGGCATTGCCGTTCGTCACCCTGGTTTTACCGTTGAAAAAATGATGGGTACTAAAGTTGGTCAATATCTAGAAAATGATGCTGACCGTGAAAACTTTGCCGGAGCGCTTGCTGGCAGTAAACAAATCAGCACCATCAATGCAGGGCATCATTTAGAGTTGTTACTCAACCCTGTGTATGATGAAGAAAACGGCAACTATTTAGGCCGTATGACGCAATGGGTTGACCGCACGGCTGAAGTGCTTGCGCAGCAAAAAGTGGCAGAGCTAATTGGGCAAACCGTTGCAGGGGACTTAAGCAAACGTATTGATGCAACCACATTGCCTGAAGGCTTTGTGCGAGACATTAGCAAAGGCATCAACCAGTTGTTAGAGGCAGTCATCAATCCACTCAATATGGCGGCTGATTATGTGGATAATCTTTCTAAAGGTGCGATTCCAGCCGAAATTACCAGCGAATACCACGGTGACTTTAATATCATCAAAAATAACTTAAATGCTTGTGGTCAGGCTATTAAAGCTTTGGTAGCTGATGGTAATTTATTGGCCGAAGCGGCTGAAGCAGGCGTGCTTACTACACGCGCCGATGCTACTCAGCATTTGGGCGAATACCGTAAAGTTGTTGAAGGTTTAAATGCAACAATGGATGCCATCGTCACGCCACTTAATATGGCGGCTGAAAATTTAGCCAGCATTGCCCGTGGTGAAATTCCAGCACAAATTACCGCGCACTACCAAGGTGACTTTAATAACATTAAAGACAATCTGAACACCTGTATCGCATCTATTAACGCCTTGGTGGGTGATGTGCAAATGCTGGCAAAAGCCGCACACGAAGGCCGTGTTTCAGTACGTGCTGATGCTAGTGCTCATGAAGGCGATTTCCGTAAAATTGTAGAAGGGGTGAACGAAACCCTAG
>JAKPIR010000372.1 GCA_029549705.1 Pseudomonadota bacterium
CTTCCTACCTCATACACTCCACCGTACTCGGCATTATGGCGCAACGTTTGGTACGCACGCTGTGCTCAAGCTGCAAAGAACCCGCGCCCATTGAGCAAAGCGAATGGGATAATCTAGTAGGCGATTTTAAACTCGCTAAACCCGCGCATATTTACAAACCCGTGGGCTGCTTAGAGTGCCGCAATACAGGCTTTAGAGGTCGTAGCGGCATTTATGAAATGCTCACCATCACGCCCACATTACGCAAACTCATCACGCCTGACACCAATTTAGCTGACCTCACCAAACTGGCCCAACGAGAAGGTATGCAACCGCTTATCATCAACGGGGCAGAAAAAATTGCCGCAGGCATCACCACCATAGAAGAATTATTAAAAGTGGCGCCGCCGCTTGAGCATGATTAGCGTGCCTGTAAAATAAGCCCGGCTGACGCAACAACACCCTGCACCACAAAAAAATCGGGAATGTTTTAACCGCGCAATTCATCTAAAAACTGCCTTTAAATCACTCGAGAAAAAATATCGCCTCTGCGAGCCTTTATTTACAATGCTTTCAGGGCATCGAAAAAGGTTGAGCAAAAACCAGGCCGCGATGATTACTTTTTATCATGCCAAAAAAGTGCCCTCACGTTTATTTTCGCTCAAATGTTCACACCCGCTGCGCTCGAACAATCAAGCTATGTTCCTTGACCAAATAGCCTCAAACCGTTAATCTACAGGGTTACCGAATAATCAATAAAATTAATAAATTTAAGCATATAAGTTTTTATGGCAAACACTCAAAAAATCACTGGCGCAGATATTGTAATTCGATGTTTGGAGCAGGAAAAAGTCAAATTCGTGTTTGGCTATCCAGGTGGCGCAGTCTTGCACATCTACGATGCAATTTACAAACAGGATTACTTTAAGCATATTTTAGTGCGTCACGAGCAGGCTGCCGTGCACGCGGCTGATGCTTTTTCGCGTGCCACAGGTGAAGTGGGTGTTGCGCTGGTAACTTCAGGGCCGGGAGCAACCAATGCCATCACCGGTATCGCCACCGCTTATATGGATTCCATTCCACTCGTGGTGATTAGCGGCCAAGTACCCGTTCCGGCCATTGGCCTAGATGCCTTCCAAGAGGTAGACATGGTGGGCGTAACGCGCCCATGCGTGAAACACAACTTTTTGGTGAAAGATGTGAAAGACATCGCCATCACCATGAAAAAAGCTTTCCATATTGCCAGAACTGGTCGCCCTGGTCCGGTTGTCGTGGATATTCCTAAAGACATTACGGCACATTTGAGCGAATTTACATACCCAGACACGGTTGAAATGCGCTCATACAACCCCGTGACCAAAGGCCACAGCGGACAAATCAAAAAAGCGGTTAAATTACTGCTCGAAGCAAAACGCCCCATGGTCTATACCGGTGGCGGCGTGGTGTTGGGTGATGCGTCTGAAGCGCTGGTCAAACTTGTGCGCGCATTAGGCGTACCCGTGACCAACACCTTGATGGGCTTAGGCGGCTACCCTTCTACCGACCCGCAGTTTGTCGGCATGCTCGGCATGCACGGCACGTATGAAGCCAATATGGCCATGCAAGACTGTGATGTATTGCTCGCGGTAGGCGCGCGCTTTGACGACCGCGTCATCGGCAACCCCAAACACTTTTTTAACAAATCACGCACCATTATTCATATCGATATTGACCCGTCATCTATTTCAAAACGCGTGAAAGTAGACGTGCCGATTGTGGGCGATGTGAAGTCTGTGCTGGCTGAAATGAACGAGCTCGTTGCTGCTGAAAACACTAAGCAATCCCCTGCACTAAAAGCATGGTGGGAACAAATTGAATCATGGCGTAGTAAATTATGTCTTGATTACGACAATAGCAACGGCCTCATCAAACCGCAGTATGTAATTCAAAAATTGTGGGAAGTCACCAAAGGCGAAGCCTATGTCACGTCGGACGTTGGCCAACACCAAATGTGGGCTGCGCAATACTACAAGTTTGACAAACCGCGCCGCTGGATTAACTCGGGCGGCCTCGGCACGATGGGGGTAGGTTTGCCCTATGCAATGGGCTGTCAGTTTGCCGACCCGACCGCGCAAGTCGCCTGTGTTACGGGTGAAGGTAGTATTCAAATGAATATTCAAGAGCTTTCAACCTGTAAACAATACCACTTGCCGATTAAAGTGATTTTGCTCAATAACCGCTACTTAGGTATGGTGCGCCAATGGCAAGAGTTCTTTTATGAGAATCGCTATTCAGAATCGTACATGGACAGCTTGCCCGACTTTGTAAAATTAGCAGAATCTTACGGCCATGTCGGTATGCAAATCACAAAGCCTGAAGATGTAGAAGGCGCACTGAAAGAAGCGTTTGATTTAAAATCGCGTTTTGTGTTTATGGATTTTATTACCGACCAAAAAGAAAACGTATTCCCGATGATTGAGGCAGGCAAAGGCTTGTCTGAGATGATTCTGGCGAATGACATTGGTGCGGAGGATTTATAATGCGTCATATTATTTCATTGTTAATGGAAAACGAATCAGGCGCACTTTCACGCGTTTCAGGCTTATTTTCTGCACGCGGCTACAACATCGAGTCCCTCACCGTTGCCGCTACTGAAGATCCTACTTTGTCACGCATGACTATTGTCACAGCAGGTTCCGATGAGGTGATTGAACAAATCATCAAACAGCTGAATAAGCTGATTGATGTTGTGAAAGTACTTGATTTGAACGACGGAAAATTCATTGAACGTGAATTGATGTTGGTCAAAGTAAAAGCCACAGGCGCATTTCGTGAAGAAATGAAACGCATGTGCGATATATTCCGCGGCCGCATTATCGATGTGGCTGATGGCAGTTTTACAATTGAGCTTACCGGCTCTGGAAACAAGTTAGACGCTTTTATCGAAAGTTTAGATAAAGCTGCAATTCTCGAAACCGTGCGTACAGGCGCATCGGGCATCGGGCGCGGCGACCGAATTTTAAAAGTTTAAGATTTTTACGGATTC
>JAKPIR010000376.1 GCA_029549705.1 Pseudomonadota bacterium
GTAGGGGGCTAACGGGTTCATGGATTTTACCTATCTTCAACTGTAGGAGCGCAATTTATTGCGCGAACCATCGCCGCTTTCGCGCAATAAATTGCACTCCTACAAGATTATTTAACATCATAACGCCAATGTTTCCCTTAGCTTTTCAACATCATAATCACTTGTAATCACTGATTTTCCGATGCCTTGCTGAAGGATGAGTCTAATTTTTCCGTCAGCCACTTTTTTATCTAGTTGCATAAGCGCTAAATATTTTTCAACCCCTAGCTGAGGGGCATCTAACGGTAATTTCGCTTTTGTGAGCAAGGCGTGTATGCGCTCAACTTCTTGATGTGACAACCAACCCATGCGACGTGACAGGTCAGCAGCCATCATCATTCCAGCAGCTACCGCTTCACCGTGTAACCACACGCCGTAGCCCATGGCATTTTCAATCGCGTGCCCAAAAGTATGGCCCAAGTTAAGCAAAGCTCTTTCACCATTTTCATGCTCATCACGTGCTACGACTTCTGCTTTATTTTGGCATGAGCGATAAATGGCGTAGCTCAACACTGCCTCATCTAATGCCATGAGTTTTTCTATGTTGGTTTCTAGCCAATCAAAAAAATCTGCATCACGAATTAGGCCATACTTAACCACCTCCGCTACGCCAGCAGAAAACTCGCGCGGGGGCAAGGTTTGCAAGGTATCGATATCTGCCAGCACCGCCTGAGGCTGATAAAACGCACCTATCATGTTTTTACCCAGCGGATGGTTTATGCCGGTTTTTCCACCCACTGAAGAATCGACCTGTGAAAGTAACGTTGTTGGAATTTGAATAAACGGCACACCGCGTAAAAAAGTAGCCGCTGCATAACCCGTTAAATCGCCAATGACACCACCACCAAGTGCTATTAGCGTTGTACTGCGTTCGCAGTGATTTTCTAGCAATGCATCGTAGATTTTATTGAGCGTTTCACTGTTTTTATACGCTTCACCATCGGGCAAAATAATTGGCGTAATATTAACGCCAGCCTCTGCTAACGTTTTGCTCAACTTATCTAAGTACAGCGGCGCAACGGTGGTATTGGTGACAATGGCCACTTGTTTGCGCTTTAAGTGCGGCAAAATTAGTTCTGCTCGTGATAATAAATGACGACCAATATAAATGGGGTAACTTCTGCTTGCGAGTTCAACATTAAGTGTTTGCATATTTAAAATGAATTTATTTTGGTTGTGGGTTATTTAATAGCTGCTCAATATAGTGTGTGATTTCATTTGCGGATTGCGGGCCAGTATTGACTACACAATCGGCTAATGCCGTGTAAATTGGGTCTCGCTCTAAAAAAAGCTGCTCTAACTTTTGCTTGATATTGCCACCCTGTAATAAAGGTCGTGATTTGTCATTTCTAGTACGCAACCATAAATCATGCACATTTCCGCGCAGATAAATCACCTTACCGTTATTTTTTAAAAAAGCGCGATTCTCTGGTAATAATACTGCGCCACCACCAGTGGCCATCACAATATTTTTAAGTTGACTTAACTCTTCAATAACAGCGCTCTCACGTTTACGAAACCCCGCCTCACCTTCCAACTCAAAAATCAGCGGGATTTTAACGCCGGTTTTACGCTCAATTTCATGGTCCGAGTCATAAAAAGTCATGCCCAATTGTTTTGCAATGAGACGACCAATCGTGGTCTTCCCCGCGCCCATTAAACCAATAAAGAAAATATTTTCCAAACGAAACCACCTACTACAGTTCTACCCAAATTTAAAAGCAAAATGCCCATCACTGATAATGATGGGCATTTTAAGTCAATCTGGGGATTCTGTCAGATTTAGCTGATGATGTTCAATTAACGTAGACCTAAATTGTCATCCATTAATTTAGGTGTAATAAATATCA
>JAKPIR010000381.1 GCA_029549705.1 Pseudomonadota bacterium
TGGCCATTGGTGAAATCGGCTTAGATTATTTTGTGACCAAAGCCAATATTGAGCAGCAAACCCATTATTTTACTGAGCAGCTAAAAATTGCCAAACAACATGATTTGCCAGTGATTTTACATGTTAGAAATGCAATTGATGATGTTTTAAAATATTTACGTAGAGCAGGCGTCAAAGGCGGCATAGCCCATGCCTTTAATGGCAGCTTTCAACAAGCCGAGCAATTTATCGCGCTGGGCTTTAAATTGGGCTTTGGCGGCGCAATGACCTATAGTCGTGCTTTGCATATTCGCGAACTCGCAAAAAAATTGCCACTTGAGGCCATGGTTTTAGAGACAGATGCACCCGATATTCCACCAGAATGGGTAGGAAAAAATGGCAGAAATACGCCTGTTCAGACGGTTAAAATCGCGCAGTTTTTGGCCGATTTGCGTCAAGTAAATGTGACGCAAGTACTTGATATTACAAGTGCCAACGCGTTACAAGTTTTGCCAAAATTAGCCTAGTTATACACATCACTTCAAGTGCTACTTTAAGTATGTGCGCTAATCGTGAATATTTTGTATTATTTATTATAACTTATTGATTTATAATCATATATTAAAAAGTTCAAAAAATAAGCGATTAAAAAAAACCCTTATAAATTGGTATGTTACATTCTCGAGTCACAGTTATTCACAGAGTTATCCACAGATATTGTGAATAGCCCTTTCGGGTGAATTTTATGTCATTTTGGACTTAAAAAATTTAGGTGTGTCAAGTGAAAGTTAAAGAAAAATATTATCGAACGATTTGGCCAAACGCAGACAATACAATTGTTAACATTATTGACCAAACCAAGCTGCCGCATGTGTTTGAAATTGCAGAAATCAGAACGCTACCGCAGATGATCCATGCGATAAAAACCATGCAGGTGCGTGGTGCACCGCTCATTGGTGCAGCGGCAGCTTATGGCATGGCGCTGGCAACATTGCATCTTGATGACTTGCAAGAGGCAGCCAAATTATTGATTCACAGCCGACCCACTGCACTTAATTTGCGTTGGGCTGTAGAGCGCATGTTGCATACGCTGTTACCGCAGACGCATGCAAATCGAAATGCTGCCGCCTGGCTTGAGGCGGCACGTATTTGTGACGAAGATGTGCAAATGAACCGCCAGATTGGTCAGCATGGCTTGAATGTCATTCAGAAGGTTGTGGCATTGCGCAAAACCAGTACTGCGGTAGTGAACATTTTAACGCACTGTAATGCGGGTTGGCTGGCAACCGTGGATGTTGGCACCGCGCTCGCACCCATTTACGCTGCACATGATGCAGGATTAAGTGTGCACGTATGGGTGGGGGAGACGCGCCCGCGCAACCAAGGGGCAAGTCTCACCGCCTGGGAATTGGCTCAGTACGGTGTGCCGCATACCGTAGTGGCAGATAACGCGATTGGTCACCTGATGCAAGTCGGCGCCGTAGATATGGTAATTGTGGGGGCCGATCGCGTGACAGCCTTGGGCGATGTGTGCAATAAAATAGGTACCTATTTGCGCGCGATTGCAGCAAAAGACAATCACATTCCATTTTATGCGGCCGTGCCCAGCCCCACCATCGATTGGTCCATGAGCGACGCAAATCACATTGAAATTGAACACCGCGCGAGTGAAGAGGTCAGCCACATTCAGGGGCTGAACGCGGCGGGGCACTTGCAACATGTCGCCATATTGCCAGCGGGCTCACCAGCGTTCAACCCCGCTTTTGATGTTACGCCGGCGCATATGGTAACAGGATTGATGACCGAGCATGGCGTCTATTCGCCGGCGGAACTCAAGCAGGCATTGCTGCCTAAAATCAGCTTATGATTAAAATGCATAAAGAAGGCTGTATGTCTCGAGAAAAAATATATGCTCTGTGAGCCTTTATTTACAAGGCTCACAGGGCATCAAAAAAGGTTGATGTCAATTTAAGCGTTGATTGCATCAAAAATACACTTGAAACCTGCCAATTTGACTAAAGAAACTGCATGCAAAATTTATCTGAAAAATTATTGAATACCAGCCAAAAACTCACGTCGCTTGGCTTAAACGTAGGCACGGCCGGAAATTGCAGTGTCCGCATCAATGAGGCGGCATTTTTGATTACCCCGTCCGGTGTGGCAACTGACGCAATGTTGGCTACCAGTATGGTACGCATGCAGTTTGACGGTAGTGTTGAACCCAATAAAACACCTTCGAGCGAGTGGCGATTTCACCGCGATATATTGCATCATCGTCCGGAAATCAACGCGGTGGTGCATACGCACAGCATGTTTGCCACCACGCTGGCTTGTTTGCATGTAGAAGTTCCAGCGTTTCATTACATGATAGCGGTGGCGGGCGGCGATAATATTCGTTGCGCACCGTATGCTTTGTTTGGCTCGCAAGCTTTATCGGATGCGGCATTGGCGGCCTTGTTTGAGCGCAAAGCTTGCCTGCTGGGCAACCACGGCATGATTGCGCTCGGCCGCGATTTAGACGAGGCGCTGGCAGTGGCGCAAGAAGTTGAGCAGTTATGCGAGCAATACTGGCGTATTTTGCAAATATCACCCGCTAAATTATTGACCGAAACCCAAATGCAAGCAGTGTTTCAGCAGTTTAAAGGTTATGGCAAATGGGCAAAATAACACAAAATGTTACATAAATAATAATAAAATTAACCCGTATGGGCTATTGACATTTGATTCTTGCAAAATAATTAACAACTGTGTTACTTTTGCGCCCATGTGAAAAAAGCTTTAAAGGCTGTCAAGCTAAATTAGGAAAAGGGAATAATAATGAAAAATAAATATTTGGTCAGTGCATTGCTCATGCTACTTTCGCCTGCGATTAGTCAAGCGGCAGCCGTCGATTGGACGTCGCAAAAATATAATCTGAATGCTTACCTGGATATTGACGAGCCAGAGCAACCGGTAGGCTCACCGCAATTAAATATTACAGCGTTTAGCCTTGCCGGCTTGCCAAACATAAATTCTGCAACCCTTACAACCACTAACGCGATAGCAACGGCAAACTTAGGTATTAAAAACCTATCCAATTCTACGCAAGATATTGTTGAGTTATCGTTAAAAGCGTTTTCAAGCTATAGCGGCGGTACAAGTTCATTTTCACAATACAGCTATGTTGTGCCGAGTGTTTCAGTTAACAATACATTTACGGCAGACTCAAATTTACTCACCGTCACCTATGATTTTAGTTCAATCATCAACTTAACAACCCCTACTGCGGGGCAGTTGTCCTACCAAGGTTTATTTATGGGGCTGAGTGTTACTGAAGATACCTTTGGTGCCGTGTCACAAAAACTGTTATTTGTGGATAATAACTATGAAATAGCCGCTGTAAGTAAAACGTTATCAGGCTTTGGTACAGCGCTATTTAATGTAACACCGGGAAAAACATATTCAATTTCGGCAGACATTTCACCTGATTTGTTTACTAGCGGATCGGTTACTGAAAACAGTTCAAATTCCGTGTTAACGCTGGGTTTCTCAAATAGAGCAGTCACCGCCGTGCCGGAACCAGAAACCTATGCCATGCTACTTGCCGGGTTAGCGTTGGTGGGCTTTAGCGCACGACGTAAAACACAAGCTTGATTTTTTAGCAAGTTTGGTTTGATAAAAAGCATCCGCAAGGATGCTTTTTTATTGCCGCTTCATCGCAATTTTCGCTAGTGAATAAAGCGCCTTTGCGGTAGAATTTATACCCGTCTGCAACAAACTCATAAGTACCTTTTCCATGACCAAATATGTATTCGTAACCGGCGGTGTTGTTTCCTCTCTTGGTAAAGGTATCGCAGCCGCTAGCCTTGGCGCAATTCTTGAATCGCGTGGCTTACGCGTCACCATGCTCAAGCTTGACCCTTATATCAACGTTGACCCCGGTACCATGTCGCCTTTTCAGCATGGCGAAGTGTTTGTGACGGATGATGGTGCAGAAACAGATTTAGACCTTGGCCATTACGAGCGTTTTATTTCACAGCGCATGGCAAAGCGCAACAATTTCACCACGGGGCAAATTTACGAAAGCGTCATTAAAAAAGAGCGCCGTGGCGAGTATTTGGGTAAAACCGTGCAAGTGATTCCGCACATTACCGATGAGATTAAAGCACACGTAAAACGCGGTGCTGAAGGCGCCGATGTTGCGATTGTGGAAGTGGGCGGCACCGTGGGCGATATTGAATCCTTGCCGTTTTTAGAGGCTATTCGTCAAATGGGCTTTGAAGAAGGCCGTACAAATACTTGCTTTGTACATCTCACACTGCTGCCTTGGATTCCAACTGCGGGTGAACTTAAAACCAAGCCAACCCAACACTCAGTCAAAGAGTTGCGTGAAATAGGTATTCAACCCGATATTCTATTATGCCGTGCAGAGCGCGATATTCCTGAAGATGAAAAACGCAAAATCGCCCTGTTTACCAATGTGCCTTACGAGGCTGTGATTAGTGCGATTGATAGTGATTCTATTTATAAAATCCCCGGGCTTTTGCATGAACAGAAATTAGATGAAATTGTCTGCCGTAAATTTGAAATTGACGCTAAACCTGCCGATTTATCAAGCTGGGAGCATATTACCCAGCGGCTTGCCAACCCTAAATATTTAGTCAATATTGCATTTGTGGGTAAATATATTGACTTGGCCGATTCTTATAAATCATTGACTGAGGCGTTAACACACGCTGGCATTCATACCGACGCAAAAGTAAAAATTCATTATATTGATTCTGAAGACATTGAGGCGTACGGCACGGCAGCATTAGAAAACATGGATGCAATTTTAGTGCCTGGCGGTTTTGGTGTGCGCGGTACTGAAGGCAAAATTGCGGCAATTCAATTTGCGCGCGAAAATAAAATACCTTATTTGGGCATCTGTTTGGGTATGCAACTGGCCGTGATTGAATTTGCCCGCAATGTGGCAGGCTTGAAAGGTGCCAATAGTACCGAATTTAATACCAGTGCCCCGCATAAACTCATCGGCCTGATTGATGAATGGCAAGATGCCACAGGAAAAATCGAAATACGTGACGAAAATTCAGACTTGGGCGGCACCATGCGTTTAGGCGCACAAGCCTGCCCGATAGTACAGGGCACCATGGCGGCAAGTATTTATGGCGCTCAGGTCAATGAGCGCCATCGTCATCGGTATGAAGTGAATAATCATTATGTAGAACAGCTAAAAGCCGCAGGTTTGGTGGTATCTGCCAGAACACCGCGAGAAGATTTATGTGAAATTATTGAACTGCCAAAGGCGACGCATCCTTGGTTTATGGCCTGTCAGTTTCACCCGGAATTTACCTCCAATCCACGCACTGGTCATCCGCTCTTTATCGCTTATGTGAAAGCAGCACTAGAAAATCAAAAGGTACATTCACTGTAAAGGTTGAAGCATGAAATTATGTCATTTTGATGTTGGGCTGGAGCATCCGCTGTTTTTAATTGCGGGGCCGTGTGTGATTGAGTCAAAGCAAATGGCCATTGATACGGCTGGGCAGCTAAAAGAAATCACGAGCGCGTTGGGTATTCCGTTTATTTATAAATCATCGTATGACAAAGCCAATCGCAGCTCAAATAAGACTTTTCGCGGTTTTGGTATGGAAGAAGGCTTACGTATTTTAGATGACGTGCGTGCGCAAATTGGCGTGCCAATTTTGACCGATGTGCATACAGAAGAACAAGTGCCACATGTGGCGGCAGTGGTGGACGTATTGCAAACGCCTGCTTTTTTGTGCCGCCAGACAGATTTTATTACCGCCTGTGCTAAATCGGGTAAGCCTGTAAATATTAAAAAAGGCCAGTTCATGGCACCTGGGGACATGAAAAATGTGGTGCAAAAAGCCCGTGAGGCTAATGGCGGCGCTGATAATATTATGGTGTGCGAGCGTGGCGTTTCGTTTGGTTATAACACGCTGGTGTCGGATATGCGCGGGCTAGCCATTATGCGTGAAACACATTGCCCAGTGGTGTTTGACGCTACGCATTCCGTCCAGCAACCGGGCGGGCAAGGGGATAAAAGTGGCGGGCAGCGTGAGCATGTGCCGGTGTTGGCAAGAGCGGCGGTGGCCAGTGGTATTGCCGGCATTTTTATGGAAACGCATCCTGACCCGGCAAAAGCGTTGTCTGATGGCCCGAATGCATGGCCTTTAGCTAAAATGCAAGATTTGTTGGCCGTGCTGATTGATTTAGACCGCTTAGTTAAAAAAGCGGGCTTTGCCGAAATGACCTTATAGACAATACATGAGAAAAGTATTCTTTATTTTGTTGCTCGCCTCCCTCACTGGTTGCGGAGATGTTGTTGAAAAAGCATCGGATATCATTGATATTATCAATAAACCGAGCAAAAAAGAGATTGTGCAGCATTTAGGCTCAAGCAATTGCCTGAAAGAGTATTACGATTATTGGGATTATTCAGCCAACAAAGCCTTTGCAACTTCAAGTGACGAGTAATGCGGCTGGAGCGGCTCGCATCATGAAACAATTGAGGCGGCAAAAAAAGAAGCAGTGGATTATTGTGAGCAGAACAGAAAGGGTGGAACCCCTTGCAAAGTGGTCGATGTTAACGGTCGTTGGTTATAACAATCAGTGATAAAAATGAACGCGTTATTTGAAAATTAGGAGAAAACCATGAGTGCTATTGTAGATATTATTGCCCGTGAAATACTGGATTCACGCGGAAACCCAACCGTTGAAGTCGATGTGTTGCTTGAAAGCGGCATTATCGGTCGCGCAGCGGTGCCATCAGGGGCATCAACCGGCGCTAAAGAAGCCATGGAATTACGTGATGGTGATAAAAGCCGCTATTTAGGCAAAGGTGTGTTGCAAGCGGTTGAAAATGTGAATACCGAAATCACTGAAGCGATTATTGGTCTGGATGCGGAAGAGCAAAGCTTTATCGACAAAACCCTGATTGAACTCGACGGAACTGAAAACAAAGACCGTTTAGGTGCCAATGCGATTTTGGGCGTCTCGATGGCCTGTGCGCGTGCAGCGGCTGAAGAATCTGGCTTGCCGCTCTATCGTTACTTAGGTGGTTCAGGCGCCATGCAATTGCCTACCCCGATGATGAACATCATCAATGGCGGCGCGCATGCGGATAACTCAGTGGATATGCAAGAGTTTATGATTATTCCAGCGGGTTTGCCATCATTTCGTGAAGCCATTCGCTGTGGCGCAGAAATTTTTCACCAATTGAAAAAAACGCTGCACAAAAAAGGCTTGGCCACCACGGTAGGTGATGAAGGCGGCTTTGCGCCGAACTTGCCAAGTAATGAGGCGGCCATTCAACTGATTATGGAATCCATTTCAGATGCGGGCTACGAGCCAGGCCGTGATGTCTTTTTAGGCTTAGACTGCGCCAGTACTGAGTTCTACAAAGATGGCAAATACCATTTGGAATCAGAAGGGTTAGCACTTTCTTCTGCACAATTTACAGATTACTTGGCCACTTGGTGTGATAAATACCCGATTATCTCCATTGAAGACGGCATGGGCGAATTTGACTGGGAAGGTTGGGAAATTCTCACCAAACGTTTAGGCAAAACCACGCAGTTAGTCGGTGATGATTTGTTTGTCACCAACGCAAAAATTCTGCGTGAGGGCATTCAGCGTGGCGTGGCAAACTCAGTATTAATTAAAGTGAACCAAATTGGCACCTTGACTGAAACATTCCAAACCATTGAAATGGCGAAACGTGCGGGTTATACGGCGGTGGTTTCACATCGCTCTGGCGAGACAGAAGACACCACCATTGCCGATATTTCTGTGGCGACCAATGCGCTGCAAATTAAAACCGGTTCATTGTGCCGTTCAGAGCGCATTGCCAAATACAATCAACTCTTGCGCATTGAAGAAGAGTTGGGCGATGCTTCTAGCTATGCTGGTAAGGGTGCGTTTTACCAATTATTCAAGTAATTCCAAGTGCATTCAAGCCGATACGTCGCAGCACCTTTTGTCGTACTTATTGTACTGTCTATAAGGGCGTGCCTAGTCTCAGTTCGAATGCAATTGGAATAGCAATGATTTGAATGAAAGCCCTCACGCTCATTTTTGTAATCCTCATTGCCCTGCTACAGTATCCGCTGTGGCTGGGCAAGGGTAGTTGGCTGCGCGTGTGGAATTTAAATACACAAATCGCAGCACAGCAAGAAAAAAATGACGCGCTTAAAAGCCGCAATGAAGCGCTTAATGCTGAAGTACGCGATTTAAAAAGCGGTCGTGCTGCCATTGAAGAGCGTGCCAGAAGTGAGTTGGGCATGATTAAACAAGATGAGGTCTTCTATCAAGTGCTGCAAAATGAAATACCCGCAGCCCCAGTGCCACAAAACAATACGCCTTAAAACGCGTGTTAGCATTTAGAGCCATCAGTTTGCATCAGTAAAAAAACCTGATTCGCGTCAAATTTAGATTACAACCTTTTTCGATGCTCTGTAAGCCTTATAAATAAAGGCTTCCAGAGCATATTTTTTCTCTCGGGTGTATTCTGTATTAAAAGATGACCGATTGCTATTCAGCTTGATATTGTAAATACCAGTTTTTCATCGTGTTGTTATAGTGCTCGACTTCTATTTTTAATGATTCTGAAGTTCTGCAAATATCAATGTTTTCCACGCGAAGCCCGGTTGTGGCATCAATATTGGCTGTAGATAATGGTTTGAAAGCACAGTTTTGCTGATTCGCGGTAGGATGCACAACAACATTGAGTAGCCGTAATGCGCCCATTTGAATATCTTGATTGGCCACCTGATGACCCCCGCGCGAGATAAGTTGTGCAACAAGCGCGTCACTACCAGCCATTTGGTCGGGCGCGCTTTCGGCAGGCGTGTGCCGTCCAAGTTTATCTTCGGCATCCTCAACGGTTTGTTTTCGTTTAGTATGGGCATCGGGCTTGGCGATTATTTCAAAGTTTTGATTGCCTAAATCGTTATTGCCCGCATCGTTATTGGCTGTTTGAGGAGCGGGTTTGCTAGCAGGCTGATCAAGCTGATTTTCGGGGAGACTCTGTTGTGCAGCAGTAATCGTAGCGGGGCTGCTCTCAAGTTGACCACGCTGTTCTGCAGGCGCTTCGCTAGAAGCTTTTGCCTGATCCGTTTCAGGCACAACGTTTTTGGCTGCTTTGGAATGACTGTCGTATTCAGCCAATTCTCCTATGATGACGCTTTGGTGTTGGCGCTTGGCAGTTACCTGGTTATCAGCACTATTTTCTTTGTTCTGCATTCCACTCGGTTCAGATTGTGCGGATTCGCCTAATTTTTCTAAAGCAAGTGGTGCACTTGCAGGCGCTGCCTCGGGGCTGGCGGCAGGCGAAATTTCAGCAATTTGGTCTGTTGTAGCGGGCGTGGCCGCCATTTCGGTATGTGCTGTGTTTTGTTTGTCAGTTCCAGCCGTAATCCATACGCTGTCTTCGGGGTGCTGTTGCCATGCCATGAATACCACTAAAATCACGGTAGCAGCACTCGCAGCACCAGCCCAATGCACTTGAGAAAGTTTGTGGTGGCGTAGCCAATGCAGCAAACGTTGAAGGACGTTTTGTTGCGGTGCGGAGGTTTTTTTAGCATATTGCAGCACATTATCGCGTACGCGCCTGCTGGGCAGCACGTCACGGTCAGGCGCGTGGCGCAAGGCGGTTTTGAGATGTTCGTCTTGCAGCATCAGGGCAGGTCCTTCTCAATCATGGGGTGTAAATAAGCACCCATGCACGCGCGAAGTTTGCTAAGCGCGTAACGCAGGCGGCTTTTTACGGTTTCAAATTCAGCGCTTAATATTTCAGTCATTTCCTCTAAACTCAGCCCATCTTCATGGTGCAATAAAAAAGCAGCGCGCTGTAGTGCTGGTAAGCCTTCTAAGCAATCTAATAATTGTTGCCCCGCTTTGCGCCAAAACGCCTGTTGCTCGGGTTGCTCGGCGGCAGAAGCCGGCCATTGCTGCCAAGGAGATTCGCTGTCATCGTCCAGCCAGCCTTCATCCACCGAGATTTCACGGCCATTTTTACGCATTACATCAATAGCGCGGTGATGCGCCAGAGTAAACAGCCAGGTTTTAAAACTGGCATTTTCCCGCGCCTGCCATGTCGTCGCTGTATCTACCAGTTTCATCCAGGTATCTTGAAAAATATCATCCGCATGTGCGGCGAGCGATTGCCCCAGCACACGCCGTACATATAAGTAAAGCGGCTTTTCATGCCGCGCATACAGCAACTCAAACGCTTGTTTATTGCCTGCGCAAAACTGCTGCATCAAGGCTTCATCAGAAAGTAAATCACGCATGCCTGCAGTTTGGCATTTGCTAATTAAACGGTCAACTGGCGATAACGGGGTTAGATCATCAAAACTAATATCGAAAATTTGTTAATTTTATCGGCAATTGCGGCGCGAGAGAAAAAATATGCTCTGGAAGCCTTTATTTATAAGGCTTCCAGAGCATCGAAAAAGGTTGGGTGTGAATCTTAATCAAAAAATGCATAATTGTTAGATTAGTTCCAGGTTGAGTCAGCGAGCTTTTCATCCATCGCTTTATTGGGTGCGCATTGGTTTGAATAATATTGTGCTGACATTTGTCCGGATTGTGCGCGAGCCTGGTATTCACCATGAAAATAGGCCATGCCATTTTTTTTGGCGATATGTTTTGGTATGCCGAGTAAGGTAGCCGCGCGGACGTAGCGCTGTATCGCTTGGCATTCGGTTTTTGCTTCGTCTAACTCGCCGCGGATGTGCATGGCTTCATGCGCAAAAATCTGTACACCGATGATGCCTTCCCTTGTGGCTTTTTGCGGATTGCGTAAATGACTCTGTAGATTATCGCACCAAGAATGGGCAAACACAATTTCACCAGTTTCTGGTTGGGCATGACCCGCGGCAAAGACGTTTGGGTCAAAAAAGGTGTCGCCCACACTGTTGCAATGTACGCTGGCCTTTGCCGAACCTGACAAAATACGTGCCTGCTTGGTTAAAAATCGTTCAAATTGCCAAGTGTTGACAGGCGGGTATGCAAACGCCGCTGCAAGCAATGTGAGTATGGCTATGTATGGAATAGAAACAGGGGAGTGCGGTTTATCAAACCCTGCTGGCGTTACCACCGAGTAATAGATTTCGCGAAAAATGAGCCAGATAAACAGGCCGGAAAAGAATAACCATAGCATCAGAATTATCGTATCAAGTGGTTTTTTCTTGCAGAGAATAGGGCAGTGCCAGAATATTCAGCACAGCACCATGCCAATAAGCCGGCGCTTCTGCAAGCGCCTCTAAGCGAATCTCTGCCAGCACGTCAAAGCCGCCAGCAGGCGCGGGCGCGCTACGCACGATTTTGCCAATGACTTCGTTATTTGCATTGACGACATCATTGCCAGCTTGGGGCGGTGTGCTGGTGTCGATATGTGCTAACTGGGTGCGGCGTTTTATTTTGCCTAAATAATGCGTACGTGCGACGATTTCTTGGCCCGTGTAGCAACCTTTTTTAAAGTTGATTGCACCTAATGCATCCAGGTTCACCATTTGTGGCACAAATTCTTCTTGTGTGGTCACCACAATATCTGGAATGCCCGCCTGAATTTCCAGCCACTCCCAGCAAGGTTTACCTACTGGTTTGCAGCTGGTTTTGAGTGATTGCCAGATAGTTTTGATGTGTTCAGTGTTTCCAATGATTTCAAAGCGGGGCTGTTTGCCAGGCAAGCGAATCAGTGTGGCGGTGTCTGTATGTTCGGTTTCATAAGCCTGCTGCGGAATTTGTGTAAAAAAGGTACTTAACAGCGTTGGTGTATCCTGGCCGCTTAGGCCTATTCTTACAGTGCTGTCAGAAATGTTGCTGATATTCACTTTTGCGCGTAGGACATACATTTTTAGGCGCTTGACTATGGGTTCTGCAAGTTTGTGGTTTAACTGCAAATAAAGCTTGTTATCTTGTGAGTGGGCTAAAAACAACGCAAGCAGCCGGCCTTTAGGGCTGCAATAACCCGTGTAGTGGGCTTGAGTTTCATTCAACAGTTTTACGTCGTTGGTGACTTGACCTTGTAAAAAAGTGACCGCATCATCACCAGTAATTTCGAGCAAATCAAGATGGGATAAATCACAAATAATATTTTCAGTGTGGGCATAGGTGAGCTCTTTTTCAGTGTTGCCAAAAGAACTGATGGTGACGCTATTAAATACGGCGCCTTTAATAAATAAAAACTCCTGCCAATCGTTGTTTGCCATGTGATACTCTAAATAAAATTGAATCGGTTGATTATAACGTGAAGCCACTAAACCTGACATTCCGTCCATCGCGCATTTTGCTCTGCATACTGATTGCTGCAGCACTATTTTTTACCGCCATGATGTTTGTGGTGCCTGCCTCGTGGCGCTATTGGTCAGCGTTGCGGTGGATATTAACTTCACTCATTATGTTGGCGACGATTTATTTTATCGCAAAAAATGCGTTATTAAGCTTACCTTGGTCGTATGTGGGGTTCAACATTGACAGTAAAAATCAATTGCAGTTGCTGCGTAAGGATGGTGTGCGTTTGGATGTGCTGGTGTTGCCAAGTACGACGGTCACTGCCTTTTTAACGGTGCTGAATGTTCAGGCTAAATCGCCAACACTGCTACAAAAGATTTTGACATTCAAGGTGTTAATACTGCCTGATACGCTCAATGCTGAAGATTATCGCCAGCTTAGAATATGGTTGCGTTGGGCTAAAATTGTGCAGCAGTGAAAGCAGGTGGTGGATTGTTTGCTTTGCCTTTTTTTACAAAACGGCTTATCGGTATATAAGCCAATAACAGGCACAAGCCCGCAAATCCAGCCAGCACCGATGAAAGCGACCATGGGGTCCATTCATGGCGTGCGGGCTTTTGTTTTTTCATGGCAGATTGTAGTGTCATGAATGAATCGCCACGCACATAAGTTGCGCTTATTTCTTTGGCCATGGCTTGCATTGAGGCTTCAGAAAGCTTAGACAAGTAGCGGTCGTTCACGCTCTCGGCGATGTCTTTTTTGCGATTCAATAACCCTGCCGCGGCAATCGGAGCAGCGCCGGGCGCCAACTGCATGCTTTCATGTGACCAATAACCGAGTAACTGATTTTTTTCAGTATATTTTGGTATGGCAGCACCTTTTTCACTACCAATGCCCACTAATAGCCAGCCGTCAGCATTTTGCAATGTGGATAAATCACGCGTATTAAAAGCGTGTAATTTAGGCGCTTCTTCACCGTCAGTGAAAAAAACCACTTGCGCTGGTTCGGGAAAATTACTCACCACGCGTGAGGTTGACAGCATGCTTTCACGCACACGGCTATCGGCTGTCCATGCATTTCGCCAGTCAACATGGTCCAGTGTATCTTGTATTGCAGAAAAATTAGCGCAAACTTCTACGGGTAAATACAGTGTGACGACATTGACGCCTGAAAACATGCCTAAGCCCACTTTAGTATCGCAGGGCAGGGAGGAAATGGTTTCGTGTAATAGTTGTTTGGTATGGTCTAAACGGCTGGCAGGCTTGCCATTTACCTGCATGTCCGCCGCATTCATGCTTTGTGTAATATCGACAATAAAAAAATAACTGTGTATGTCGCGCTTAACCGGTATGCTAGGCTTGAGCAGGGCAAGCAATAAAAGTGTCAATACCGCCAGCAACAGCAATAAATCTTGATGCGCAGTAAATATTTTAAAATACTGACGATTTGTCATCGTTGGTTAAGTAAAGTGATTGTCATGAGCGATGCTGGCTTCATTGTGGCTTAAATGTGAGCGCTTGAATTCCTTTTTATATAGCCGAAGTGTGCTGGCCATTTGCTGGATAGGATGCTTTGTAAAGTAAGCTACCAGTAATAAAAGACCCGCTAAAGTCGCGAATAGCCAACTTAAATTGAAGGGGGCAACGTCACGGCGGGCGGGTTTTTGCGTTTTCATTGCATTCAACAACGTATGTATATTGTCACCTTTAATGTAAGTTGCACCAATTTCCTTCGCAACTGACGTTAAATATTCTGCATCTAATTTTGAAATGTAACGATCATTCGCCCCTGCCACATTGTCGTCTCGTGTCCCCAAGGTGGATTCAGAAATTTGCGCGATACCTGGCTGTAAGGCAAAACTTTCGTTTGACCAATAGCCAATCACTTGATTTTTATCACTTAATTTTGGGATTGCTTCTCCCTTTTCAGACCCCAC
>JAKPIR010000397.1 GCA_029549705.1 Pseudomonadota bacterium
CCATGATGGTGAAGTTGCCGGTTTTGGCATCGCGCACTGCGCCATCGCCAGCAAGGTAGGTTTTGCCGCCTAAGTCTGCTGGGTAGTAGCTGGTTTTGTAGCGCTCTGGGTCGTTATAAATGGTGCGTATCATGGAGGGCCAAGGTTTTTTAATTACCAGTAAGCCGCCGGTTCCCCAAGGCAAGTCTTTGCCGGTTTCGTCCACTACGTCAATATCAATGCCGGGGAAGGGCAGTGTACAGGAACCGGGCACGAGCGGCGTGGCACCTGGTAATGGCGTAATTACGTGGCCGCCAGTTTCAGTTTGCCAAAAGGTATCGACAATCGGGCAACGGCTGCCGCCAACATTCTCAAAGTACCACATCCATGCTTCCGGGTTAATCGGTTCACCAACTGAGCCTAAAATGCGCAGGCTGCTGAGGTTGTAATTTTTGGGGTGTACGTCAGGCGTGGTTTCCGAGGCCTTTATCAGCGAGCGAATGGCCGTTGGCGCGGTGTAGAAAATCGTCACTTTGTGCTTTTCTATCATTTGCCAAAAACGTCCGGCATTCGGGTAGGTTGGAATCCCCTCGAATATCACTTGTGTGGCGCCAACCGCAAGTGGTCCATACGCCACATAGCTATGGCCGGTAATCCAGCCTACATCGGCGGTACACCAAAACACATCATTTTCTTTAATGTCGAAGGTCCAGCGAATGGTGTTGATGGCATGCAGCAAATAGCCAGCGGAGCTATGTTGCACGCCTTTTGGTTTGCCGGTAGAGCCGGAAGTGTAGAGCAAAAAGAGCGGGTGTTCTGCGTTCACCATCACCGGCTCACAAGTATCTGCCACGCCTGCAATGAGGTCGCTCCACCAGATGTCATTCGCGTTCCAGGCGATGTCTTGGCCGGTTTTTTTTAGTACTATGATTTTCTCAATCGAGTCACAGCCACCCATCGCAATACCTTCATCTACTGCCGCTTTCAAAGGCATGGTTTTACCACCACGGAACTGGCCGTCAGAAGTAATCACCACTTTGGCGCCAGCATCAATAATGCGCTCATTTAAACTTTTGGCAGAAAAGCCGCCAAAGACCACCGAGTGAATCAGGCCGATGCGCGCGCAGGCCTGCATGGCAACCACAGCCTCAATGCCCATGGGCAAATAAATAATGACGCGGTCGCCTACCTGCAAATTGAGTTTTTTCAGGCCGTTGGCGAAAGTACATACTTGGTGGTACAAGGCTTTGTAAGTGACGTTTTTGCTGGTGCCATCATCACCTTCAAAAATAATCGCGACTTTATTGGGAATGGTATTTAAATGTTTATCTAAACAGTTGGCCGAAACATTGAGTTCGCCATCTTCAAACCATTTGTAGAAGGGGGCATTCGATTCATTGAGCGTTTTTGTGAAAGGTTTGTGCCAAATCAATAACTCACGCGCTAATTTGGCCCAGAATCCCTCATAATCGGCAGAAGCTTCAGCACAGAGCGCTTTGTAATGCGCCATGCCAGCCACATTGGCTTGTTTTACAAAATCTGCACTTGGTTCAAAAACGCGGTTTTCATGAAGAACTGATTCGATTGACATGCTACCCCCAAAAAGTTTTTAAGCTTAAAATTTAGTTAGAATGGTGTTTTAAGCGCCATATTACATTAAAAAAACCGAAGCAAACACCCATGCAAACATTAAGCGATCGCCTGATACATCCTGAATTTTCTGCCCTACAGCGTTCTTATTTACGTAGACTAGAAGTTTGCAGTCCATTTGTGAGCAGAATGCTCGCGAAAGACGCCAATTTGCTCGAAGATTTGCTAAAAAATCTGCACATTCCCTATACGTTAGAAGAAATGCAAAGTTTCATCGCTAAACAAGCCATTGTCGATGAAAATTCGTTAAAAAAATCACTCCGACTGCTTCGAAAACATGTGATGGCACGTATGATTTGCCGCGATTTAAATGGATTTGCCGATTTGCAGGAGGTAATGCACACCACATCATCCCTGGCTACTTGTGTGATTAACATCGCGATTGATTATCTGCATACTTGGCAGGTTGAGGTGTATGGCCAGCCAGTGGACGAGCAAGGCTATCCGCAACATTTAATCGTGATTGGCATGGGCAAACTGGGTGGTGGTGAGTTGAATGTTTCATCCGATATTGATTTGATTTTTGCTTACGCGTCAGAAGGCAAAACGACTGGCGAAAAATCAATCAGCAATCAAGATTTTTTTGTACGTTTGGCTAAAAAGTTGATTGCCGCGATTGATGAAATTACTGAAGACGGTTTTGTGTTCCGCGTGGATATGCGTTTGCGCCCATTTGGCAGTGAGGGCGCATTGGTCAGCAGTTTAGATGCATTGGAGGAGTACTACCAAAACAATGGCCGCGAGTGGGAACGCTACGCGTGGATTAAAGGTAATGAAGTCACGGGCGGCAATCAAGTATTAAAATTGCTCAAACCTTTTGTGTTTCGTAAATATCTGGATTTTGGTGTGTATGCCAGCATGCGCGATTTAAAAATACAGATTCAGCGTGATGTGAATAGCAAGGGCATGCACGACAATATTAAGCTAGGCCGCGGTGGCATTCGTGAAATTGAATTTATTGCGCAAGTGTATCAGCTGATTCGCGGCGGACAAGATGTCAGTTTGCAGATAAAGCCAACACTTTCTGTGTTGGATTTATTAAAAAACAAAGGCTTACTGACTGAAAAAGCAGTGGCCGAGCTGACAGAAGCCTATATTTTTTTACGTAATCTGGAACACCGCTTAATGTATGTGGAAGATGCGCAAACGCAGGAGCTGCCAAAAACAGATGAAGCAAAAGCGCGCATTGCAGAGGCGATGAATTTTGCTGATTGGACGGAGTTCTTAACCAAGCTAGAAGGCTATCGTGGGCAGGTGCAACAGCATTTTGATGCCACGTTTAACGAAGATGAAGCCGATCAAGATGCACTAGAGTCTGAAAAATCGGTGTGGAATGGCAGCGCAAGTGAAGCAGAAGCGACTGCCAGTTTGCAAACATTAGGCTTTGCGGATGCGGGTGAAACGTTGCGTCGCCTTAACACCTTGCATCAAAGCAGCCGATATCTGCAGTTGCCGGAATTGAGCCGCCAGCGTTTTGATGCGGTAATGCCACATGTGATTTCGCAGGCGGCAACCATGCAAAATGCCGATATCACCTTAACGCGTGTGCTAGATCTACTTGAGAGTATTTGTCGCCGTGCCAGTTATTTGGCACTGCTGGCCGAGCATCCTCAGGCAATGAAGTTGCTGGTGAAATTATGCAGTAGCAGCCCGTGGCTGGCCAATTATTTAAGCCAACATCCCATTTTGCTAGATGAATTGTTAGATACGCGCAGTTTATATGCCGCGCCCGATTTTGTGGCATTGCGAAAAGATTTGCTCGCACGTTTGGCAGAGGCCACAGGCGACATCGAACGGCAAATGGACATTATGCGCCACTTCAAACATGCCAATGTGTTCCGCTTTGCCGTGCAGGACATCAATGGTGAATTGGCACTGGAAAAAATATCAGACTATTTAAGTGATTTGGCTGACTTGATTTTGAGTGTGAGTTTAGAAACCATTTGGCCGAATGTGCGCGGCAAACATCTTGAAGTGCCTAAATTTGCCGTGATTGGCTATGGCAAATTAGGCGGCAAAGAGTTGGGCTACGCCTCAGATTTGGATGTTATCTTTCTTTATGATGATGAAGCGGCGGAGGCTGGCGAAGTTTACGCGCGTTATGCTAATCGTATTAATAACTGGTTTAACAGTTTGACTTCGGCCGGGTTGCTTTATGAAACCGACCTGCAACTGCGCCCTGATGGCAATAGCGGGTTGCTGGTGAGCAGCCTGACAGCTTTTAGAGAGTATCAACTCAACAAGGCTTGGATGTGGGAACATCAGGCGCTGACGCGCGCCAGATTTGTAGCGGGTAACAGCGCGATTGGCCGGGCATTTGAAAACATTCGGATTGAAGTGATGACGCAAGCCCGCGATGCTGACAAGCTGAAAAGTGAAGTATTGCAGATGCGTGAAAAAATGCGCCAGGCACAACATATTCAGACCGGTCAGTTTGATTTAAAACATAGCGTAGGTGGCATTATCGATGTGGAGTTTTTGGTGCAATATCTGGTGCTGTTACACGCATCGCAGCACCCAAGTTTAACGGGGAATATCGGTAACATTGGCTTGCTTAAATTAATGGGGCAACTCAATATTATTGACGCGGAACGGGCAGAAAACGCAGCAAAAGCCTATCGAGAATTCCGTCACACGCAGCACATGCTTAAGCTACAAGGCGCAACAAATTTGTTTGTGGAATGGAATACCGTGATTACGCAAGCAGATGCCGTCAGGTTTTTGTGGCTTGAAGTATTTGGTGCTGAGAACGCGCGAGTTAGATGAGCGATTAAATCGCCTATTTTTTTAGTTTTATTTGCTTGAAATGATATATAACCTTTTTCGATGCTCTGTGAGCCTTTATTTACAAGGCTTGCAGGGCAGAAAAATTTTCTCGGGCATTTTTGTTGCGTTTTAATTAAAAAAACGGCGCTAAATAAAGTAGCGGATTTAGGCTAATTTTCCCCAAAAAAGTGCCAAAGCAAGCTAATCTAAAATAACTCAATATCGCCTTCTTTTTTATTGGCTTGTAGCTCGCCTGTGGCCACCAAATGCTCAAAACACGCAATCTGATTGCGGCCATGATTTTTAGCAAAATAAAGCGCGGAATCTGCACGGTCTATTAATTGGCTGGAATTGTCAAAATCCTGAATTTCGGTATAACCCGCGCTGACAGTGACTTTGCCTACCTGTGGAAAAACGAACTGCGCCATTTTGCTTCGAAAGCGCTCTAAAATAGTGTTGATGTCATTGACGTGGTTACAGCCAAAAACGCCGACAAATTCTTCGCCACCAAATCGAAACAGCGGGTCAGAATCACGAAAAGATTGCTTCATGAGCTGCGAGAACATCAATAACACTTCGTCGCCAATCAGATGGCCAAAATTGTCATTCACGCGTTTAAAGTGGTCAATATCAAAAATTGCCAAATAATAAAATTGCGCGGATTTATCTTCTTTGCGCTTGGCTACGGTACGCATTTGCGTGATGATTTTATTGATTTTGCTGTCAAAGGTTTTTCGATTGAGTAGGCCTGTGAGTGTGTCGCACTCATTGTCATTCATGAGTTTGGTAAAGTTCTGGTAAATTTCTAGCATCATGACAATTGCGTTGTCAGCGTGCGCATCAAAATGCCCTAAATTTTGTTGCGAAATGGTGATTTCAATAACGGAGACCACTTTTTCGGCAAAATCTTTAATGGGGTAGAGTTTTACTTGATCTGCATTGGCTGGCTGGTAGAGGCCAGTTTCACCCTCAGTAAAGCAACGCATGACTGCCTGCTGATGTGCTTTTGACAGCTTGATGTTGGCTTCAAGCTGGTGCTGCGTGTGTCTGGATAGCCGCTGCTTTTCAGGGTGAATCAAGTGGTAAATGGCAACAGTGTTTTCATGATTTTTTGTAGGTGCCACAAAGTCAGACAACAGGCCTAGCAGCTTCATTTCAAGTGAATTTTCATCGCCGCCATGCGTGAGTGCGACGAGTTTACCTAATAAGGTATTGGTTTCTGCGGTTGTTTTCATGCTGTTCAATTAAGTGCGGCGCATTTAAGTTCTAGGTTAACTTGGCGTTGTTTTAATGTGAAATGTTTAGGCCATTGATTCTAGCCTAAAAGCTGGCCATCACTAATAGCCTGATTGGTTACATTTTCCATCTGAGTGCGGGGGTATGCACCGGGCTATCCCAGTGCTGCTTGATTTCGTCATCAAGCAAACATAAGGTTATGGATGCGCCAGCCATGTCGAGAGCAGTCGTGTAATTGCCGACCAAAGACCGCGTAATACAGATGCCGTGCTGTGTGAATAATTGCGCGGCTGTGTTGTAGAGCAGATAGAGTTCCATTAGCGGCGTTGCGCCAAAGCCGTTCACCAGCAGTAACGCCTCACTTTGTACTGTGCTGATGTTTTTGGTTTTGAAGTCCGCTAAAATGGCCTCTACACAGTCAGCAACAATGGCATCGGCTTCGCGCAAAGCTTCTCGTCTACGCCCCGGTTCACCGTGAATTCCTACCCCCATTTCAAGATCGGCCTCGCTCAAATCAAAGGTCGGACGGCCAGCCGCAGGCACAGTGCAACTTGTTAAGGCTACGCCTATACTTGCGGTGCGTATGTTGACTTTATCTCCTAACGTTTTGCAAGCGGTTAAATCAGCGCCAGCTTCAGCAAGGCTGCCCACACATTTTTCAACAATCACCGTACCTGCCACACCGCGGCGCCCAGTGGTGTAAGTGCTGTTTATCACTGCACAGTCGTCACTGGTGAGCACGGTGGCGTTTTCGAACGGTAGCATTTCAGCCGCCATTTCAAAATTCATCACGTCGCCAGCGTAGTTTTTAACGATGAATAAAATACCCTTGTCTGCATGCACGGCGGTTGCCGCCTCCAGCATCTGGTCTGGCGTGGGTGAGGTAAACACGTGGCCAGGGCAGGCGGCATCAAGCATGCCAACGCCAATATAGCCGGCGTGCAAGGGTTCATGACCAGAGCCGCCGCCAGAGATAATAGCCACTTTATTACGCGCTTTATTTTTGCGCGTTAAAAAATTAGGGTTTAAGTTGAGTGCGACTAAGTCGGCATGCGCTGTGGCAAAACCGGAAAGACTTTCAACTAAAATGTCATCGACTTTATTGATAAATTTTTTCATCGCAATGTTACTTTCTTAAACAAGTTGCATTCTTAAATAAGTTGACTAACCGCTTCTATCATCAATTGGCAGCTTTTAGCCCCCGGGTCAATGTGGCCAATCGCACGTTCGCCTAAACCAGCAGCACGGCCCTTGGTCGCAATCAGGTCTTTCGTACTGCGCATGCCTGCTTCAGCCGTTTTGGTAAGTGCATTTGCAATAAATTTCGCATCATGGCCCAAGGCTGCGAGAGATTCAAATTGTGCTGCAACGGGAATGAGCACATCCAGCATGGTTTTTTCACCCAGATTTGCCTTGCCGCGCTGAATAATAGCTTGTACGCCAGAAGCAAAAGCCGCCGCGATTTTTGTAGGTGAATCATCTCCATGTGCTTTGAGGCTTTTACTCATGCTCATAAAAAAACTGGCGAGCAGCGGCCCTGAAGCCCCGCCTATCGTGCTGAGTAGTTTTAAGCCAATTTTGTTGAGCGCAGCTTCTGGGCTGAGGCTGGCTAATTCTGCTTGCATCTCTACCACAGTGGACGCGCCACGCTTCATGTTGATGTAATGGTCACCATCGCCGATTTCGCGGTCGAGGGACTCAAGTGTATGCTCATTGGCTAGAATGGTGCGTTGAATGGCTAGCGCGGCATCGAGAATAAATTCTGTTTTCATTGGGTGCTCGTCTAATGGGTTTTTAACTCATGAATAACACTATATTGCGATTTTGTGAAACTTGTTAAACTCTACACATGTTGCATTGTCATGACAACACCACAACACTATAAGTGAATGGAAGTATGAGCTTAAAATTTCGTCTAAATTTGTTGATTACGCTGCTGTCGATCGCTTTTATTTTAGTGGTGGGTTCTATTTTAGTGAACGATACACGCATTTCAATTCGCGAACGTGTCGAGGCTGCCAGCCGTGTCACCGTGCAATTGCTCGATACCGTCATCGTGAGCTCTGCACTCAACCCTGAGTACGGCCCCACCCATAAAGTGTTGCAGAGTTTTTTACAATCGTTGGGTTATGTGCGTAGTAGCCACATTGTGTTAAAAGATATGCGGGATGAAATTATTTACGAATCGCCAGAATCCACCTATAAAGATGAAGTAAAGCCACCAGATTGGTTTGTGCATTTAGTCGAGCCTGCTACAGAAAAAGTGGAACGTAAAATTCGTTATGGCACCCTTATTGTGACCTCAAGTGCGGCAGGTTCGATTCGAGAAGCTTGGTCAGGTTTTAGTCAATTGATGATGGTGGGTTTGGTCTTTTTTGTGGTGCTGAATGTGATGGTATATGCGTTGTTGAGCCATTCGCTACGGCCTGTCAGCCGCATTTTAAAAGCCATTAATAATATTGAGCGGGGAGATTTAACCACGCGCTTGCCAGCCTTTAAATTGCCCGAGTTCGACCGTATTGGGCATAGTTTAAACCGCATGGCTGAATCGCTGGCTGTTGAACGTCAATTGGAAGAAAATCGCCAGCTTACCCAACTCATCCAAAGTCATATTGAAGACGAGCGCCGTAGTTTAGCGCGAGAGTTACACGATGAGCTCGGTCAATACGTCACCGCCATTAAAACCTTTGCTGTAGCGATTGTGAACAAAACCAAAGAAAAGTCGCCCGATATTGCCGGCAATGCGCAAACCATAGTGGCTGCGGCAAATCAAATTTACGATGGTATGCACGACATCATCCGCAAATTAAGGCCTGGCGCGCTAGATAACTTGGGTCTTGCCGAAACCCTGCGTGATGCTGTTAATCACTTGCAGAGCCAGCACCCTGCGTTGAGCATTGGCTTGCAATTAGAGGGTGAATTGGATAACTTAGGTGAAACGCTGAATATTAATCTATACCGTATTGTGCAAGAAGCCATGAATAATGCGTTAAAACACGCACAAGCGCGTAAAATTGACATCAAACTTACTGTACGCACCGATGAATATCAGCATAAAAACATTGTACTCACCATTGCTGATGACGGGGTAGGCATGAATATGGCGGCGGTGGACCAAACGCAGCATTTCGGTTTATTGGGCATGCGCGAGCGTGTACAAGGGTTTCATGGCAGCTTTAATCTGATTTCAGAACCGAATCAAGGCACAACGCTGAACATCAGCATACCGCTGAATGAAGCGCCTTAATATGTATCAATAATGAAACACAGGATATTTAAATGAGTTCAATTCATGTAATGTTGGTTGACGACCACGCGGTGGTACGGATGGGTTTTAAAATGCTGCTTGAATCTGACCCGGACATTAAAGTGGTGGCAGAAGCTGAAAGTGGTGAACAGGCGATTCAGCGTTTTGTTGAGTTTAAGCCGCATGTGGTCGTGATGGATATCACCATGCCGGGTATTGGCGGTCTAGAAGCGATTGAGCGCATTTTAGCCAAAGATAATACGGCAAAAATTTTGGTATTATCCGCGCATGAAGACTCCGTGCATCCTAAGCGTGTGCTGAACGCCGGGGCGATGGGCTACTTAACGAAGCGCAGCGCGGCTGAAGAGCTTATTAAAGCCATTCGCGTGGTGGCGACTGGAAAAAAATACCTTGAAGCCAGTGTGGCGCAGCAAATGGCGATTCAGCAACTTTCAGGTGACCAAAACCCGGTTGACGTGCTGTCGCCGCGCGAGTTTGAGGTGTTTATGGCGCTCGCTAAGGGCAAAACTACCAATGAAATTGCTGAAACCTTGTTTTTGAGCCCGCGCACAGTCGGCACGCATCTGTATAACATCAAACAAAAGTTGAACGCCAATAATTCGGCAGAAATTGCCCTCATTGCCATGCGCAGTGGCTTGTTAGATGCTTAATCGAATGTTTGACCAAACATAGCGCTACTTGATAAATATGTAGACTGCGGATATAACGTTTTTAATGGTTAAGATTAGGCTGCTCAAATTAAGCAAACCCAAAGTGAGATAACAATGATAAAAACATCCGCATCACTTTTTTTTACTTTAACTTTCAATTTACTCGCCCAAGCCGCCCCCGACCTAGACCTAGCCATGCAAAACCCCAACAACTGGGCACATGCACGTGGTGCGTACAACAACCAAGGCTACAGCGCACTCAATCAAATTAACACCAGCAATGTTAAAAACCTCAAAATGGCATGGATGTTTGCCACAGGCGTCAACCGTGGCCATGAAGGCGCGCCCTTGGTGATTGATGGCGTGATGTATTTGCACACCGCATTCCCCAATAACATTTACGCGCTTGACCTGAACAACGACCAAAAAATTCTATGGTCTTACTTTCCCAAACAAGACCCCAGTGTGCAAGCGGTATTATGCTGCGACAACGTCAACCGTGGCTTAGCCTTTGGCGATGGCAAGATTTACCTGCAACAAAACAATGGCGTGTTAGTGGCACTGCATGCTAAAACAGGCGCAGTGGTGTGGCAAACACAAGTCACTGACCCCAAAACGGGTGCCACCAACACCAACGCGCCCATGGTGGTGAAAGACAAAGTGCTGACGGGCTGTGCTGGTGGCGAATTTGGCGTGCGCTGCTTTATGGCAGCGTATTCCCTCAAAGATGGCGCATTGGCTTGGAAAGCTTATTCCACAGGCCCCGATGCTGAGGTGCTGATTGGCAAAGACTTCAACCAAGACAACCCACAGTACAGCGCCTTAAGCGTGTATGAAGATGTCAACGGCGGCAACAAACAAGGTGGCTCATTTAAACCCCTGCCTAACAATCAACTTAAAATTAACCAACCAGAGTTAGGCGTGCGCACTTGGCTAAAACCCCAACAAGAAAAAGACGGCTGGCAACACGGCGGCGGTGCGGTGACAGGCTATTTTAGCTTTGACCCCAAAACCAACTTAGTCTATTACGGCACAGGCAACCCTGGGGTATGGAACCCCGATGTACGCCCCGGCGACAACAAATGGGCGAGCAGTGTGTTTGCCCGCGATGTGGATACCGGCCAAGCCAAATGGGCAATGCAAACCACCCCGCATGATGAGTGGGATTATGACGCCACCAATGAAGTGATCTTATTTGAGCAAAAAG
>JAKPIR010000400.1 GCA_029549705.1 Pseudomonadota bacterium
GTCTAAAAGGTAGTGAAATTCCACTTGAAGCACGCATTGTGGCGGTGGCCGATGTCTTTGACGCCCTTACCTCAGAACGCCCCTATAAAAAAGCCTGGAGCAACCAGGCCGCTATCGACTACATCACCGAACAAAGTGGCAAACATTTTGACCCCGAATGTGTAGCCGCATTTAAGGCACAGATGGGCAAAGTGATTTTTGTGCAAAAACAATTTAACGACCCTGTAGAGCAAATACCGCTGGGGCTTAAAAAAGTAGTCGCTTAAACCCACAAATTCAAAGCAAAAATATCATTCAGAAACGCCCAATTTCACCCGAGAAAAAATAAATGCTCTGCAAGCCTTATAAATAAAGGCTCTCAGAGCATCGAAAAAGGTTGTGGTTTTATCTCGTGTTGATTTTAAGTATCTGAACCATTCAGATGGTCGTATTTTTTGGTCAATAGTCAATTTTTGTCATACCTGACGAAAAACTAACAAAGCACCTCTGATTTAACCTATAAAAAATATATAACCTTTTGACTTATATTGATATTTTTCTGTAAACATCCGTGGCATAACTTTTGCTTAGTTATAACTAAATATTAACTTGTTGAAATGCCAAAAAATGAACACCACTACTCGACCAGCAAACATAGCGTTAAATTGGCTGCTTAGTATTCAATCTAAGTTAAATCATTTAAAAAACCTTATTGGCTTCAACCAGTTTGGTGATGAGTACCAACAATCAGGCTTTAGAATATTGATTATCGGTTTAATCATTTCATCCATTTTTTATCAATATGACGAAGTTGCAACCAGCACCAAGCTCATTATGGGCTGGTTTACTGTGTTCAGTCTCGCAATCATCATCAATATCAGAAAGAACCCCACTCTAAACAGAAATAGGCAATTATTTGCAATGTTCAATGATGTTGCTGGCACTTCCATTTCAATGTATGTCACCAACGATATTGGTGGTGTTTTTGTTGGTGTGTATTTATGGCTCATCATTGGTTACGGCTTCAGATATGGCAAAACAATGCTGATTGCTACGTTTATTAGTAGTTTAATTGGCTTTATCACTTCCAGTTTAATGAGCCCATACTGGCAAACACATATGGTCGGCTTTTACAGCCTACTCATTACCATGGTCGCCATTCCGTTGCATGCTTTAGCGCTATTAAACAGACTCAAAGAAGCGACGAAAAAAGCCGAAGCAGCCAACAAAGCAAAAAGTGAGTTCTTATCTCATATCAGCCACGAAATTCGCACCCCGCTCAATGGCATTGTCGGTGCATGCGATTTGCTGGGGTCGGCAAATCTCAATAAAGATCACGCCATGTTATTTAACGTGATGAAATCTTCTTCAAATATGTTGCTGGAATTAGTCAATAACGTGCTGGATTTATCAAAAATTGAGAGCGGCAAAGTTGTGAATGCTACTGAAGACTTTTATTTACGTAACCTAGTCACCAGTACGGTCAATCTGTTTGAAACGCAGGCCTCGCAAAAAGGCGTTTCAATTGCTTATGAAATTAGTAAAGAAACACCACTGCGCGTTCATGGCAACATGCTCCACACCAAACAAGTGTTAATTAACTTAGTGAGTAACGCTGTTAAATTTACCGAGCAGGGTTCAGTGAAAATATTGGTCACCACAACTGACCAAGGCCATTCCCAAGCCAATATTAAATTTGAAGTGATTGATTCAGGCACAGGTATTGCTGAAGATTCATTACCACATATTTTTGAAAGTTTTGTGCAAGCCAAAGAATCTAAGCACAAAATAGGCGGCTCGGGTTTAGGCACGACTATTTCAAAAAACTTGGTTGAAATGATGCACGGTCAAATCGGTGTTGAAAGCACACTTGGACAAGGCTCTAACTTCTGGTTTGAAATTCCGTTTGAAAAACTCAGCACCAGCAACGCACAAGTAGAAGGTGTTTCATCTGAAATTATTCCATTCAAAAAAGCCACCGGTAAAAAGAAAAAAAATGCCTACCACATTTTGGTAGCAGAAGATAACGACACTAACATTTTAATCATTTCACAAATGCTAACGTTGCAAAATCATACGTTTGATATTGTAAAAAATGGTGAATTGGCGCTTGATAAATTGCGTGATGATACTTACGACTTAATGATTCTAGACTGCAACATGCCGGTGATGGGCGGCCTAGAGGCGCTGAAAGTTTACCAAGCCATCAATATGGGCTTGCCACAAATTCCTGCCATTATTTTAAGTGCTGATGCCACCAATGACACCCGAGCAGCTTTTGAAGGCTTGGGCGTTGCGGCCTTTCTCACCAAACCTATGCAAAGTGAACCACTTGCAGAGGCCATTGAAAATGCGGTAACAAGTACCAAACGTGTAAAAGCCGATGTTATTCATTATCATGAAGCGACACAAAGCAAAAACAACCCCAATGCAGCGGTTCAAACCGCGGCAGCGCAGATTAATACTAAAATACCAATGTTAGATGTGACCAGATTAGAAGCCTTAGCAAGTTTGGGGAAAAGCCCTCACTTTCTGCAAAATTTAATTCAAGGCTTTATTACAGATACCGAAAAGAATTTTGTACAACTCATTACGCATATATTGAAACGCGATTATGTCAATATCAATGATTGCGGCCATGCAATTGCAGGCAGCGCAGCCAATATAGGCGCAGATCATTTAGCTAAAATCACCAGAACCCTCAATTTGATTAAGCCAACCGATAATGAAAACCTGGATGAACTTTTATCAAGCGCGGTTGATAGCTATGAAAAAACGAAAATGGAGCTCATGCACTTTTTAGAGCAACGCAATGCAGGTGAAAATTTATCAAAGGCGCTTTAAAACGCTTGCCTAAATTCAGCCTGCTGTGCGCTTGATGGAAATAATATTGTCTGAAGTACCTGTGGCTAAATTTTGCATATGATTTGGCAAATATAGTTTTTCTTGCATCTGAATAAATCGATCCATGATGCTAAATTCACGTTCTGAGAGTTGCAAGGCAACGTCTACCCAGAGTCGCGTAATATCCATTAATTCGTCATAAGTAATGGGGTGTACGCGATTTTTAGCCTTTTGTATCGCTAAATACGCATTCGATGAGCGCTTGTTCTTTTCTATCCACTTATAAACGGCCTGCTCACCTTCGCCATCATCCACCAATACATCCACAATGCCCAATGCATGGGCTTGCTCGGCGGTATATTGCTTGCCGCCAAGAATCATTTCATCCGCAACTTTTACACCGGC
>JAKPIR010000410.1 GCA_029549705.1 Pseudomonadota bacterium
AATGTCGTCTGTGGCCCTAAGATTTGTTGCACCAGCCTAACTTCATCGGCCACGTTTTCTGCCATCACCCCTTTACGGCCGACGCAACTTACACATACTGCCAGACCAGGCTGACTGGTGCTGGCGTTGCTGGTAACTAAATGTGCTGCATCGCCTGCGCCTTCAACCAAACGGTCATGTGTTGCCTGACAAAAACGCACGGTTTCACCTTCATCTACATTGCCTGCAAAAGTAAGGCTATTTTCTTTAGCGTCAATGGCCAGAAGCGTGCGGATTTTTTCAATGTCGCGCTTGCCCTCTTCAATAATTGCAAACGGAAATTTCAGTCCAGAACCGGGCAAGCCTTTTGCCGAATGTGCACCAATGTACATATTGTAGAGCGGTAGCGCCGGTTTGCCGTCTAATTCCAGCACCACGTTTTTGTTGGATTTTGTCACTTTGCGTGGCGGGCCATAAGGTTTCCAGCCACGGCCAACGCCTGTTGCAGCAATAAGATGTCGGCCATATAAACCAACAGCAATCACTAAACCTTCAGCCACGTTGTCATTAAATAACTGCACGGTTTTGCTGAAGTTAAATCCATCACCGGCCATGCCGCCCATAATCGGCGTATTGCCAAGAACGCTCTTAAAACCTTCAAGTAACTCTGAACCATTCACATGCAGGCCATCAGAATATACCAGCACCGCTTTTAATTCATCAGATTTTAACTGGCGCGCTAAATCTGTAGCCGTTTCAAACGAGTTCTGCATACTCGTCATTTTGGTATGTGTCACGCGTTGAACGGTTTTTTCCCACTGAATGGCAGTGATTTGCAAGCTGTCATCCAGCACGCCGTTGGCAGAAATTTCACCTGCAGTAGAACAACCGATAATTTGTGCGGCAGGAAAACGCGATTTTAGAGTGGCAGGCAATTTCGCATCGTTAAATCGCTCTCGAGAACCAAAGACTAAGACTAAACTCGCGCTGGGTAACGGCGAAACAGCAGGTAAATCTTTAAGTGCCGTTTTAGCATTAAGTATTTCTTGTCGCACAATCATGAAGGCAATCCCTGATTTAAAGTTTTAAACGATAAAAAATTCACGTGAACAGTTGTTAAAATTTTGTGAACCAATTGTAAAGTTAGGTAATTTATATCATTATGGATGAAAATGCAAAATATTACATAGATACCGCAATATATTAATGTAATACATTACATAGTATTGCTTATTGCGTGATTTTACATATAATGTAATCCAATTATTTGTAAGAATGATAGTGAATTTGCGCGGTCGTGAGCGCGCCAATGTTAATTAGGAGCTTGCTTGTGAGTCTGGATAAGCCAAGTCAAGAAGAACAGTCGAACGCAAAAAAACTCAGCTTAGAAGCGCTGTCAGAAGTTAAGGTCATGGTCATTGATGACAGCAATACCATCCGTCGTAGTGCCGAGATTTTTCTTAAAAACTCAGGCTGCAAGGTGATTCTGGCGGAAGATGGTTTTGATGCACTGGCAAAAATTGCCAACGAGCATCCAGATATTATCTTTGTCGATATCATGATGCCGCGTTTAGACGGCTATCAAACTTGCTCGCTCATTAAGCGAAACGCACGCTATAAAACTACCCCAGTCATTATGTTGTCCAGCAAAGATGGCTTATTTGACCGTGCGCGCGGGCGTATGGTGGGTTCAGATCAATATCTCACTAAACCATTTACGCAAGAAACGCTGGTCGACGCCGTGCAAACATATGCATCATTAAGCAAAAATAATCAAGAAGAGGCAGAATAATATGGCAATTGAAAAAATATTAGTGGTAGATGATTCAGCAACAGACCGGTTTTTTCTAACGGAGCTGCTAGAAACCGCAGGTTTTAGTGTCACCGGTGCAGACAGTGGTGAAGACTGCCTAGATAAAGTGGCAGCCAACCCGCCAGATTTGGTGCTGATGGATGTTGTGATGCCGGGGTTAACCGGCTTTCAGGTAACCCGTATGCTGACGAAAGACCCTAAAACCGCCAATATTCCAGTCATTTTATGTACAGGAAAATCTCAAGCTACAGACCTAGCATGGGCGCTTAAAATGGGCGCAAAAGCCTGTGTCACTAAGCCTGTCGTGAGTGCTGATTTATTGGCGCTGATTAAAACCTTAGGTTAAGTTTTAAACCGTTTAGACTTCAATTGCACACAGTTAAATAATGGCAAAAAGCTCAAATTTACGTGAGTTTCAAGAAGCGATTCTTCAAAAACTCAAAGAAGCCACCAGCTCAGGCGCGGCAGAGTCGTCTTCACGTCTTGGGGTGATTGTAGGTGAATATCGATTGCTGATTAATTTAACCGCAGTGACAGAGGTGTTACCGGTGCCGACGATGCAACCCGTACCGCTAACACAGCCTTGGTTTTTAGGCGTGGCAAACGTGCGGGGTAATTTGTATAACATTACTGATTTACAGCAATTTATTGGTAAGCCTTCGCTGCCGAAAACCATACACAGCCGCATTTTATTGCTGAACTCGCCCAACACAACGCAAGCCGCGTTGGTTGTCACCAGTTTAGTGGGTTTGCGTAATATTGAGGCCATGAAAGTAAGGCAAAAAGCCGATGCCAATCGAGGTTTGCTGGATTTATTTATTAAGCAAGTATATGAAGATGAAAATCAGCAAACCTGGGAAGAGTTGAATATTGAAGCGCTGGTACAACATCAGGATTTTATTCAGCCTACGATATAGCATTGCTTTGAAATTTGAGACGTGTGGTGAAAATTGTATTTAAGTAATTGATTTTAATAAATAACATTTTAATTATAAAAATATTATAATTTTATGGATTGGGGTTAAAAAATGGCGTTAAATCTAGCGGTTGTTAAAAGCTTGCCACAGTTATTTGGCGGTTTTTTGAATAAGCTAACAAGTAAAAAGGCTGGCGCTTCAACGACCGAGGCGGTTGGTTCTGGCTTAAAACAACTTTATTTGCAAATTGCAGCGTTTATCATATTCGCGGCGCTGAGCTTCTGGGTGATTAACCAAGTGCGTGTGAATGGTCCGGTGTACAACACCTTGCATGACTTTGATACGTTGGTTGCCGATACGGTGCCACCGCCACTATATCCTGTGGACGCGTTTGCAGCGTACAACGAAGCCTATGTAGCGTCATCCAATTTTAATAATGATAAGCGTGATAAGGCGCTCGCGAAGGCCGCCAGATTTGAAGCGCTATTCCGGGAGCGTTCCGCTTACTGGCAGGATAATATTGAGAATCAGGAATTAAAAGGCGCGTTGCTTGCTTCGATTAAAGCGGGCGAAAACTTTTTCTTGGTTGCAAAAAATCGCTTTATTCCTTCTTTACCGTTAGGTACGGTAGCGGCTTCGGCACCGCTCTCAGAATTAACCGCTGCGTTTGAGATTACCAACCAAACAGGTAACACGTTGCGCGAAGCGGTCGCACGGGAAAACACCAAGCTACTTGAGTCGCAAACCAACTTTATTCAGCTTGTGTTGGCCGGCCTGCTACTATTGGGTTTGACGTTGTTAGCACTGATGTACTTTTTTGGTAAAAAGCAAGCAACGCAGGCGATGTTGCTTACCGAGCAACTCGCAAAAGATGGCCAAGAAAACCAAGAGGCCGTTCTGCAGTTGCTAGATGAGATGGGCGATTTGTCAGATGGTGACTTAAGCGTAAAAGCGCAGGTGAAAGATAACATTACCGGGGCGATTGCAGATTCCATTAACTATACCATTGATAATCTGCGAGATTTGGTGCTGGAGATTAACCGGGCGACCGAACAGGTGACATCGGCAACAGAAGTTGCGCAGGAAACATCAACCAAGCTGTTAAGCGCGGCTGAAACGCAATCGGAGCAAATTCTGCAAACAACAGATGCAGTAACCGACATGACACGCTCTATTTTACAGGTTTCTAACAACGCGGCGCAGGCTTCAGAGGTGGCGCAGCGCTCACTCGAAGCTGCAAACCAAGGTTCGCAAGCGGTGCAAAATACCATTGCGGGGATGAACGATATTCGTACACAAATTCAAGAAACCTCAAAACGAATTAAACGCTTAGGTGAAAGCTCACAAGAAATTAGTGAAATTGTGGAATTGATTTCCGATATTACCGAACAAACCAATATTCTGGCGTTGAATGCGGCCATTCAGGCGGCATCCGCTGGTGAAGCAGGTCGAGGCTTTACCGTTGTTGCGGAAGAGGTGCAGCGTCTAGCGGAACGTTCAAGTGAAGCGACTAAGCAAATTAGTGCGATTGTGAAAACCATTCAAACTGACACACATGGCGCGGTAGCTGCGATGGAGAAAAGTACCGAGGGTGTGGTTGACGGTGCTCGTGTGGCTGATGCCGCAGGTCAGGCGCTGACTGAAATTGAGTCTGTAACGGTGAATCTGGCACGACTCATTCAATCTATTTCAACCGCAACCACTGCGCAAACGGAATCAGCTTCTGTGGTGGCAAATAATATGCAGTTAATTCAAGAGATTACTACGCAGACATCAGAGGGTACTAAGCTGACCGCAGATGCGGTAGGTCAGTTAACATCTCTTGCTGAAGAATTGCGTACTTCTGTTGCTGGTTTTAAATTGTAATGTTTAACAACGTTCTAAATTAAAACGAAAACCATTGATGAGTTCAGTGAAAATTTGCATGAAAACACCAACCACCAAATTGCGCAATAAAACAGGGGTGCAGCATGGCTGAAGTCTTTGATGCTGGCCCTTTGTCTTGGGTGAAAGATGAGATTGATCGCTCACTAAAAAAAGTGCAGGACAACTTTGCAACGGTGACCGAAAAACCCGAAGAGTTTGCAACCCTGCGGTTTACGATTGCGCATCTCTATCAAGTCAGCGGCGCATTGGATATGGTGGGGCTTGAAGGTTGCAAGCGCTATTGTGCTGAAATTGAAAAGTTGGCCAGCAAATTAGAAAAACAAGAGATTTCGGTCACACCAGCATTAATGGCGCATATGAGTCACGCCGTGTCAGTGCTAGAGCAGTATTTACAAGATTTACTGAACGGTTACCCAGACGTGCCGACCAGACTTTATGACAGCATTAAGCCTTTGGTTGAAGCTCAGGGTGAAACCTTGGAAATCACGGATTTGTTTTTCCCTGATACAAGTTTTAATGCACCCAAAGATCTACCTATAAACGCATTACCAGAATTTGCCGTGCCATTGTTTGTTGCCGAGCAACGTAGCATTTTTCAAAAATCCTTACTCGATTGGCTACGCAATAATGACGCTGAAGCGCTCGCTCGTATGCGAGAGGCGGTTGTTCATGTGCAGCAGGTGCAGCATAAGTCCGCGCAGAAAACGCTTTGGTGGGCAGCAATTGCTTTGATGGATGCACTCAGCCAAGAAAAAATAGCCGTGTTATCTGGAGCTAAAAAATTATGCCGCCGACTTGATCAGCAATTACGCAATATGTCTGAAGGTGAGACCAAAACACCTTCACAATTATTACGTGACGTTTTGTATTATGTGGCGATAAGCGATAGGTCAACAGAGACCATCAGCAGAGTTAAAGAAACTTTCGAACTAGATCAAGTTTTGCCTTCAGAAGGCGTCAGTGCTTCTGGGCAGAGCAATTTAACCACCGAGTCTGAGCGCGCTGCGCTAGCGCAGTTGAGCGCGGACTTACCCATGTTAAAAGACCTTTGGACGCGCATCAGCGAAAACCAGTTGTCTTCAGAAGACTTGGTAACGTTTGTTGAGAAACTTCAGCATCTAAGCAACGTTCAGCAGGGCTTAAATAATCAGGCAGTGTACACATTGATTCATGCAATCAATACGGCGGCTAACGCACTGCAGGCTGACCCTTTAAAAATCAACGAGGTCTCTTTAATTGAGATTGCAGCTGCGCTCAATTTACTGGAGTATATCAGCGAGCATTATGCACATCTAGATGTGGAGATGCAGGCAAAAATTACCACACAAACGGCACGATTGCATGCTGTGGTTGATGGTGTGCCGCTTGTTCAGCAGCTAGAGGTCTTTAAAAATGAAACCAAATTGGATGCCAGCGTATTAGAAGCCGTAGCAAAGCAAGTGCTGGCTGCTTTGCAACAGGCTGAAAAAGCGTTTGATGCGTTTTTTAGAAACCCAGCAGATGCCGCATTATTGGAAGATACTGTCAAGCCATTGCAACAAGTTTCAGCAGCCTTTGAAATGCTGGAAATGCCAACACAAAAGTCCATCAGCGATTTAAGCTTGGGCTTTGTACAGTATTTTAAAGAGCATATCGGTTATTTGGAACAATCAACCTTTGAGTTGCTGGCAGAAAGCCTGAGTATGCTGGGCTTGTATGCTGAGGAGCTGCCACACCCACGGACAGAATCTGAGCTGGCGCTGCAAGGTGCGCAGAATCGATTAGAGCAAAGCGCTCAAGCGCTAGATATTATCCAGCATGCTGATATTGCAGAGGCATCACAAGCACAAGCATCAACCACTGAAGAAACCATTCAGGTGACTGAGCCGGTGGTCACGTCCTATCCAAAAATCGATGGTCTGGATGATTTGCCCCGTATCACAGACCCAGACTCAACAATCGATGATGTTACGGATGAAGCTATCGATGAAGAGCTTCAGGAAATATTCTTGGCAGAAGCTGAAGAAGTGCTCATCAATATTGCCCAGCACTTAAAAGCATTAAGTGTTAATGGAAGCGACAGTGAGGCCTTGGCAGATTTACGCCGTGCATACCACACCCTGAAAGGCAGTGGGCGCACGGTTGGCCTAGTAGGTATGAGTAAAGTGGCTTGGGCCATCGAAAAGCTGCTTAATTTAATTATTGAGCACAAAGCTTTTCCAAGTCCGCAACATTTAGCGTTTATTGAACGTGTGACAGGGGCGTTTGCGCGCTGTGTGGGCCACCTGCAGGCCGATAAAAAAGTGACGCTAAATCCAACCATTTTTCAAAAAGAAGCGGCTACTTATGAGCGCGAGTTTGAATTAGCCATCACAGGTGAACAACCAAAACCACTCAAAGAAGAGGTGCTCATTGGCGGAACACGCAAACTAAGTCGTGAATTCTTTAATATCTTTTTGCATGAGGCACAGCAGCATTTAGCGACATTGGCTGAAGCGCAAAGCGCGCTTACCTTAAATTCAACAGAGTTGCCTACAGATGCCAGCTGCCGTGCTGCGCACACCTTAGGTAGCAACGCATTGACCGCAGGCTTTAAGCCAACAGGGGATTT
>JAKPIR010000009.1 GCA_029549705.1 Pseudomonadota bacterium
CCACACCGCCCACCAGCATTTGACAAGCCGCCGCCATTAAGCCGCTCGGCATGGCAACATGCTTACCTAACACTGAGCCAAACGACCAGCTCGCTGCCGCAAAAATTAACAACAACGCACTGCTGACATTGCCATGCAGGCTGCCGCCAATATTTAGCAAGATAATCCCCACGATGCCTACGGCAATGCCAGACCATTCTTGACGACTGATTTTATGCCCCCAAAGACTAGAAAAAATCGCCATCCAAATCGGCGCAGTCGCTATGGCAAGTGCGGCAATGCTGGAAGATACCGTTTGTTGCACATACGTCACTGTGCCGTTTCCCAACGCAGGCAATAAAATGCCTAACGCACCAGCGCCCAGCCACTGTGGTGCAGTTGGGTTTGGCGCGCCTAGATAGCGCATCCCTAAGTATAAAATAGTCCCCGCTACCGTGAAGCGGATGCCAACCAACATAAAGGGCGGAAAGCTTTCAATACCAAAGCGCAACGCCAAGTAGGTTGAACCCCAAAAAAAATAGGTGCAAAACAGCGCAGCAACAATGAGAAACGTTTGGTTTTTATTGGTCATTTAAAGGCTTGAATTAAAGCCACACTTTAGTAAGTTTTAAACAGTCGAAACACACGATTTAGACTGATTGTTGATGCATAACCTTTTTACATGCCCTGGAAGCCTTATAAACAGAGGCTTCCTGAGGCGTTATTTTTTCTCGGCGTAAATTGTGTGCAAATTAAGGCACGCTTAAACAAACAAACGCACACTAAACCTGTGGATTCATTTTCTCAAGTTTGCTGTGCAATTTGTTTAAAGCATTCAAATACGCTTTGGCCGAGGCGATCACAATATCGGTGTCGGCACCCTGACCATTCACAATGCGGCCCGCTTTTGAAAGGCGCACGGTGACTTCGCCCTGCGCATCGGTGCCACTGGTGATGTTATTCACCGAGTACAATTGCAACTCGGCGCCGCTGTTGACGATATTTTCAATCGCTTTAAAGGTTGCATCCACCGGGCCGCCGCCATCTGCTTCGGCTTTTTTCTCTGTGCCATTGTCTGAAACCGTAATAAAGGCATGGGGAATTTCGCCCGTTTGCGAGGTGACCTGCAAATACACCAATTTGTAATTTTCAGAAGCTTCTTGCACAAACTCATCGCTCACAAGTGCGTGTAAATCCTCATCAAAAATCTCTGATTTTTTATCGGCCAAGTCTTTAAAGCGCGCAAACGCGGCATTTAACGCATCTTCACTTGCCAACTCAATGCCCAATTCTTTCAAGCGCGTTCTAAACGCGTTGCGACCTGATAATTTGCCCAAGGTCAATTTGTTCGCATTCCAGCCCACGTCTTCTGCCCGCATGATTTCGTAAGTTTCGCGGTGTTTCAATACGCCGTCCTGATGAATGCCGCTCTCGTGCGCAAACGCATTGGCGCCGACAATCGCTTTATTCGGCTGCACTGGGTAACCGGTGATGCTGGATACCAATTTGCTGGTTGGCACGATTTGCGTGGTATCAATGCGCGTATCCAAATTAAAAATATCACGGCGCGTCTTAATTGCCATCACCACTTCTTCCAAACTCGCGTTGCCCGCGCGTTCACCCAAGCCGTTAATGGTGCACTCCACTTGACGCGCGCCGCCCATCACCGCCGCCAAAGAGTTAGCCACGGCCATGCCCAAATCATTATGGCAGTGCGTACTCCACACGACTTTATCACTGTTTTTGACGCGTTTAATTAAGGTTGCCATGCGTTCGCCCCACGGTGCTGGAATCGAGTACCCTACCGTATCTGGCACGTTAATGGTGGTCGCGCCCGCTTCAATTACCGCATCAAACACGCGCACCAAGAAATCGATGTCTGAACGCACGGCATCTTCGGCCGAAAATTCCACATCTTTAGTGTATTCCAACGCCCATTTTACGGCTTGTACAGCACGCTCCACCACTTGGTCTTCGGTCATGCGCAATTTGTTTTCCATGTGAATTTTGCTGGTGGCAATAAAGGTGTGAATGCGCCCGCTTGCTGCGTGCTTGATGGCTTCACCCGCGCGGCGCACATCGTTTTCACTCGCGCGCGCCAATGAACATACGGTGGAATTTTTAATGATTTTTGCTATTTCTGAAATCGCATCAAAATCGCCCGGGCTGGCAGCGGCAAAGCCTGCTTCAATCACGTTAACGCCCAATTTTTCAAGCTGACGTGCAATACGGATTTTTTCTTCTTTGGTCATGGCCGCGCCTGGGCTTTGTTCGCCATCGCGCAAGGTGGTATCAAAAATAATAATTTGATTGTGTGTTACAGCTGTTTTGTTCATGGTGAGCTACCTTACAAATAATTCAGTTTATTTTAGCCTGTATCGTGCCAAGTCTCTATGCATATCGCCTGAGTTTCGCTTATATACTAGCCTCTCGTTGCCAATGATGCGCAACGTCAGTTCTTACATGGGGTGTGGGGGAGTATTGTTTGCGCGCTAGCGCAGTTTGTTGCGGAGCGCGGCAGAACGTAACGCAAATAATTTGCGTAAGAATAATGCGCTAGCGATGAGGCTAACGGCAAAAATGACACTGAAAATATGCGTATTCAACATAGTGATAGAAATATAGTATTTTTTACAGGGTTCTGCAAGCGCTAACTAGCGTAGTTTTAAGCTTTTTTCTTGAGTTTGTCGCGAATCCACAACACATAACCAGAAAGTGCATAAGCCACCATCACAAAAAACAACACTTCTGGTGGACGATATGAAATCAATACAAACGCCATCATGATGCCTAACATCACAAAAAACGGCACGCTTTCTTTTAGGTTAATGTCTTTACCGCTGTAAAAACGTAAATCACTCACCATTGAAATACCAGCAAATACGGTAATAAACCACGCCATCCACTTCCACTGTAACAAACCAAAAAAGATATCACGGCCACTCACGCCATATTCGTATGAAACCCATACAAACCCTGCCAATAAAGCAGCCGCGCCCGGGCTTGGCAACCCTTGAAAAAAGCGTTTATCTTGATGTTCATCGTCTAACTTGGTGTTAAATCTTGCCAAGCGTAAAGCGGCACAGGCGCAATAAGCAAAGGCCGCTAACCAGCCTAGTTTACCTAAAGGTTTTAATGCCCACACATATAAAATCAACGCTGGTGCAACACCGAATGACACCATGTCAGACAAACTATCATATTCAGCACCAAACGCGCTTTGGGTGTTGGTCATACGCGCAACGCGACCATCCAAGCCATCTAAGACCATTGCAATAAAAATCGCAATTGCTGAAAGCTCAAAGTTACTATTCATCGCCTGCACAATCGCAAAGAACCCCGCAAACAAAGCCGCAGAGGTAAACAGATTTGGCAGTAAATAAATCCCGCGTTTGCGTAAACCTGTCGCATCCGGTTTATGCTGATCGTGCGGTTTGTTGTGGTCGTTTTGTTCTGCCATGGTTCAAAACCAGTGAAAATAAAGTTGCGCTAGTATAACAAACTCTTGAAGCACTGCTATGAAATCAAGCGCTAAAAAAGTAGCGTACTAAATGAAAAAAAATCGGCGCAGCAAAGCTCACCGAGTCCATTCTATCCAGCATGCCGCCATGACCCTCAATCATATTGCCCCAGTCCTTTGCGCCCAAACTACGTTTAATCGCTGACATCACCAGGCCGCCCAAAAAGCCCATGATCACGATCACGGCCGCCATGCCTGCACTTTGTAGTGGCGTAAACGGTGTAATCCACCATAGCATTGCGCCCACAGCAACAGCACTTAAACCGCCGCCGATGAGGCCTTCTAAAGTTTTATTCGGGCTTACAATCGGGGCTATTTTGGTTTTGCCAAATAAATTACCAAACACATACTGCAGCACATCACTCAGCTGTACGATCAATAAAAAGTAAAACAGCAGCAAGGTATTGTGCCCATCATAATTGGGAATCTTTAACAGCAGCAACGCAGGTGCGTGGCTAATGCAGTAAATCGCAATCATCACGCCCCACTGGATTTTGGCAGTGCGCTCAAGAAAATGTTCAGTGTCTTGCGCCAGCACTGAAATACAGGGCATCAGTAAAAAAGCGTACACAGGAATTAAAATGGTAAATAACGCATACCATTCAATGTAGATTAAATAATACTGTAGCGGAATCAGCAGAAAAAAAGCCAGCGATAAAGTGCGATGGTCACCCACGCGCGTGGGTGTGAGCGTAATAAATTCACGCAGGGCAAAATAGGAAATCGCGCCAAATAAAATCACCGTGCCGAGTTTACCACCCAGAAAAGCCACCACCAGCACGGCCAGCATCACCCACCAAGCATTCACACGCACCACCAGATTATTAATGGTGTTGCGTGACTTTTCGCTAGCGTGCGCTTGTTGACTCAGACGCGTTTTTAAAACCCACCCAATGCTGGATGCAATAAAGAGTAAAACGGATACGCCACCAATCAAGCAGTAAAATTGCTGATTGGGGTCTAAATTCACTAAATAGTCGACCATAAATTTATCCTAAATGAGTTTTAAAATAGCTTCGCGCGCACGGTTTAAAAACGCTTTTTTATGTTCGTTTGCAATGCGCGTTATTGCACTGCCAAAACGCACGGTGCAAATCAAAGGGACTGGCAGCCAGCTGCCTTTAGGCATACTGCGATGCAACGTATCTAAATAAACAGGCACCAACTTCACCTCTGGAAAAGCTTCGGCCAAATGATACAAGCCACCTTTAAAGTCGCCGGGCTCGGCCTGTGCGCGACGCGTGCCTTCAGGAAAAATAATCAGCGAATCCCCTTGGGCCAAAGCCGCCAACAACGGCGCGAGCGGGTCGCGATGGCGCGAAGCTTCACGCTCAATTAGCACGGCATTGAGCACTTTTAAGGCAATAAAAGGCTTGATGATGCCGTTACCCCAATAATCTTTGGCCGCCACGGGTCTGGTTCTGGCGCGCATCACAGCAGGCAAGGCCACCCACAGCGCCCAAGTATCTAAGTGGCTGGAGTGATTGGTAAAGTATATACTTTGTGCTGGCGTTTTTCGTAAATCTGGCGCGGCTTCTACCCAGCGCGGATTGGCGCCTATCAGCAGTTTCACAAGCCCAATCAGGCTAACGCGCACAACATGGGTTAACATTAGACGCAACCGCTATTGCTGTTTGAGTTTTTCAGCAATCGCCAACACACGCGTGATGCAAGTCAACCCTGCGCCTATCGCAATCACATAGGCGGTAATCACAAGGGAAATTTGCGTGCGGCTAACATACCATTCCACCGCCGCTATCAGGCAGCCAAGCGACATGGCAAACATGCGGTGCTGCTTGGCTAACGGCCCACGAAAATCTTGCACCAGCCCGTTGGCACCACCCAGCAGCCGAATGTAAGCCGTTTTTGCGGCTAACAGCGCGCCCAGCCAGCCCAACCAAGGCATGGCAACCGCGTAACCGAGCGCCACAATCAGTAACGAATCAGCAATGCGGTCGGGAATCTCATTATATAAAA
>JAKPIR010000027.1 GCA_029549705.1 Pseudomonadota bacterium
TCGGGCATCGGGCGCGGCGACCGAATTTTAAAAGTTTAAGATTTTTACGGATTCATTTAGGTTTATTTTTATTGATTAAGTATTTGTATCGAAAGGCAAATAATGAAAGTTTATTACGACAAAGACGCTGACCTGAGTTTAATCAAAGGTAAAAAAGTAACAATAGTCGGTTACGGTTCACAAGGTCATGCACATGCTGCCAACTTAAAAGATAGCGGCGCAAACGTGACCATTGGCCTACGCAAAGGCGGCACTTCTTGGGCAAAAGCCGTGGCTGCTGGCCATAACACACTAGAAATTGCTGATGCAGTGAAACAAGCAGATGTTGTGATGGTGCTATTGCCTGATGAAACAATGGCAGCAATTTTTGATGCGGAAATCGCACCAAACTTACAAAAAGGCGCGGCTTTGGCATTTGCGCACGGCTTTAACATTCATTATAACCAAATCGTGCCACGCGCTGACCTTGACGTGATTATGATAGCCCCTAAAGGCCCTGGCCACACAGTACGTTCAGAATACCTCAAAGGTGGCGGCGTGCCTTCTTTAATTGCTGTTTACCAAGACAAATCTGGTAAAGCCAAAGACATCGCATTGTCATACGCAGCTGCAAATGGCGGCACAAAAGGCGGCGTGATTGAAACAGATTTCCGTGAAGAAACAGAAACAGACTTGTTCGGCGAGCAAGCTGTGCTCTGTGGCGGTGCCGTTGAGTTGGTAAAAGCCGGCTTTGAAACCTTGGTGGAAGCTGGCTACGCGCCAGAAATGGCTTACTTTGAATGCTTGCACGAACTCAAATTGATTGTGGATTTGATGTACGAAGGCGGCATTGCCAACATGAACTACTCCATTTCTAACAATGCGGAATACGGCGAATATGTCACTGGCCCTAAAGTGATTAACGATGAATCACGTTACGCCATGCAAGAGTGCTTGGCTAACATTCAAAACGGTAGCTATGCAAAACAGTTCATTTTAGAAGGTCGTACCAACTACCCAGAAATGACAGCGCGTCGCCGTTTAAATGCAGCACACCCAATTGAGCAAGTGGGCGGTCAATTACGCGCCATGATGCCTTGGATTGCAAAAAATAAGTTAGTAGATCAATCAAAAAATTGATCTAGATTTAATGTCACAATCTAAGAACTAGTCGTTGGTTTGTAGTCGCTAGACCTTAGTTAAAGCGGGATGCTAGTGTAGCATCCCGCTTTTTATTTCAGCGCCAGAATGCTGAACCTGAAGGAAAGTACCATGAAATTAGCCGTTTTATTACAGTATTTAATACCCAAACAAGCCATCACGGCACTGGCTGGCAAGTTTGCACATTTAGAAGGCGGCAATGCAACCACTGCCGTGATTCGCTGGTTTGTAAAGCGCTATCAGGTGAATATGGCTGAGGCTGCCAACCCTGACATTAAGAGTTACCGAACATTTAATGAGTTCTTCACGCGGCCCTTAAAAGTAGGCGCCAGACCGGTTGCAAAAGCTGAGTTTATTTGCCCTGTGGATGGTGCGATTAGCCAGTTTGGGCAAATTGAACAAGATCAGATTTTTCAAGCCAAAGGCCACGCCTACTCAACCACTGCGCTACTTGGCGGCAATCAATCGCTGGCTAAACAATTTGAAAACGGCCAGTTTGCCTGCCTGTATTTAAGCCCTAAAGATTACCATCGCATCCACATGCCTTGCGATGGCAAATTAGAAAGCATGACCTACGTGCCAGGCGACTTATTTTCAGTCAACCCGACCACCGCAGAAGGCGTGCCAGGGCTATTTGCAAGAAATGAACGTGTGGTTTGCGAATTCAATTCAGCACAGCATGGCCGATTTGTGATGGTATTAGTAGGTGCCACCATTGTGGGCAGCATGGCTACGGTATGGCACACGGCCAAAGACCGCATCATCAATCCGCCGCGCATGCCAGATATTCACACCTGGCACTATAATGATGAAAATATCCAATTAAAACAAAACGATGAAATGGGTAGATTCTTGCTGGGTTCAACCGTTGTAATGCTGTTTCAACAAGATGCATTGCAATTTAACGCGGACTGGCAACCTGGCAAATCCATTCGCTTAGGCGAATCAATGGCTACAAAGCCCCAAAATCAGGTGGAATAATTTTTAGTTTTGAGTTGACGAACATTGTGATGTAAATGCTGCGCCAATTCATTGAGAGCCATTTCGTAAACTTTGCGTTTAAACTCAATCACGTCTTCAAGCGGCACCCAGTAGTCATTCCAGCGCCATGCGTCAAATTCCGGTTGGTCAGTTGCTCTGAGCGAAACGTCCGAATCACGCCCAATCAGGCGTAACAAATACCAAATTTGTTTTTGGCCTTTGTAACTGCCGCGATATTCGCGTTTTACCCATGTGGTCGGCACTTCATAGCGCAGCCAATCTTTGGTGCGTCCTAAAATTTGCACATGCTCAGGCTTTAAGCCAACCTCTTCCATGAGTTCACGATACATGGCCTGCTCTGGGCTTTCTCCATGGTTGATGCCACCCTGTGGAAACTGCCAAGCATGCTCACGAATACGTTTACCCCAAAACACCTGATTGTTGGCATTACAAATAATAATGCCAACATTCGGGCGAAACCCGTCTCGATCTAACATTGCGTTATGCTACCTAAAATATTTAGTGCAATTTTTTCACATTTCGGCCATTATTGAAAGTGACCATTTACATATAAATCGTAAGCGCATGAATCAATACAGAAAAAATTTTAGCAATTTTTTGATTTTGTTTGCAAGCTTCATGCTTGGCGCCTGCAACGCAGCCAACCATTCAACACAGCGCAGCAGTTATGCCTATATTACCAACCAAGGTGCGCATACGGTCTCGGTCATTAACACCGAAAACAATCAAGTCATCCATACGATTGCAGTTGGCAAAGCGCCCGTGGGTGTGGCAGTTTCATCTCAGTTGCAACGGGCTTATATTTCAAATGTTGAAAGCCAGGATATTTCGGTGATTGATACACAAACCAATACCGTGGTTGACACCATCAAAATCAAAGGCTCACCGGTGGGCCTTGCAATTTCGCCTGATAACAGCACGCTCTATGTGGCCGACTGGTTTGAAAATCGCGTGCTGGCGATCAGCACACAAGAGACCAAAAAAGTGAAAGAACTCAAAGTGGGTGATGCGCCAGCCGGCCTTGTTGTAAGCCCAGACAGCAAAACGCTCTACATCAGCAATCGCGACAGCAATGATATTGCGGTCATTGACACCAATACGCTCACCATTCAAAAACGCATTGCCGTCGGTAAGCACCCTTTTGGCATTGCGCTCAGCCAAAGTGGAAAAACACTCATCAGCGTGAACGTGATGGACGACAGCGTGAGCGTGATCAACCTTAACAACAATACACAACAGACCATCAAAGTGAGTTACCACCCTTACTGCGCGGAACTGACGGCTGACGAAAACACGCTCTATGTGACCAACACGCAAGACGACAGCGTGAGCGTCATTGACATGCGCACACTCAAAAGCATTGCCAAAATTGATGTGGGCAGCACACCTGAAGGCATTAGCCTGAACTCCAGCAACCAGCGCGCCTACGTTGCCAACTGGGGTAGCAATAATGTCAGCGTAATTGACACCAACACCAACACCGTCATCAGCACCATCAAAACCGGCGAAAAAAGTCGGGCATTTGGGCAATTTTTATTGCCCAAACAATAAACAGGCGCAATTTTTATTGCCCAAACAATAAATGGGTGCAGTTTATATTGTCCAAACGATAGAGTAAAAAACACGCACTCAATAAAGCAAAAAAACGAAACTTTACACCCCAAATCAAGACCAACCTTTTTTGATGCTCTGAGAGCCTTATAAATAAAGGCTTCCAGAGCATAAATTTTATCTCGGTAGATTCCAGCCTCTAAAAACACGTGTTTTAATGTCAACCAAGCCATTACAAACCCGTTATCTCAAAGGCAATCAACAAGGCATTTTATAAAACTGCGTTCTCATTTATAATGCATTGTTGTTTTTAATAATTCCTCTCGTACCGAGAGTTATGGAGAAAGTTAGATGAAAAAGATTTTAGCGCTAGCCGCACTTAGTTTAAGCATCACTCTAGTTCCGTTTACCGCATCTGCGCACGGCCCATCCCCACAAAAAGTTGAAAAAACCGTCACCATCAAAGCTGACCCTGCGAAAGTTTGGGCGATTGTAAAAGACTTTGGCAATATTCATGGCTGGCACCCAGGCGTTGCCAGCACTAAAGTTGAGAAAAAAGGTGAAGATACATTCAGAACGCTCACCTTTAAAGACGGCGGCCACGTGTATGAAAAACTGCGCGGCATTGATGATGCAAGCATGAAAATTAAATACGAAATCATCGAAGGCACATTACCGCTGACTGACTACAACGCCACAATGACCGTTGAAAAAGGCGAAAAAGCAGGTGAAACAAAAGTCACATGGATGGGCCGCTTTTACCGCTTATACAAACTCAACCCACCCATTCCTGAAGGCCAAGATGATGCAACTGCTGTTAAAGCCATCGAAGGCATTTTTGATTCAGGCTTAGCAAACTTGCAGAAAGTGGCCGAAGGGTCAAAGTAATGAGCCAGGCAACTGGCACAAACTCGACCCCTAGCAACACAAGTAACACCGCTAAAACCAAACCTTGGTGGAAATTTTGGTAAGACAGTAACAAGTAAGTCATTTAAATAAAAAAGGGATTGCGAATCAGCAATCCCTTTTTGTTTGGCTGTACACTTGGTAGCAATTAGCCTCGATGTAACGCACTGGAATCAAGCGGCGAATCGAGGGGCAATGTTACCCAATACCCCTCGATTACCACCAAGGCCACTACAACAATCAAAGTTACATCACTTCTTGTAGGAGCGGTCATTGACCGCGAACGCGATGGTGAAAATTGATGAAATTCGCGGTCAATGACCGCGCCTACATAAGACCTTACAAGAGATTTATCTCTTAGAAAGTCGGAGTGACCATGATACAAAAATCGGTTAGGTGTGACAATTTTTGTCAGCCCAACTTAAAATAAATCACACGACTGCCCAAAATGACCAGTGAACACGCGAGTAAAAAAACAAATATTGATATTTACACCGCCAAGCGCACATCCTATAAAACTTTATTATTCAATTAAATCATATAGATAACAAATATTTTACATGCCTTTATAGTAAGTATAAAAAGTTGGCACAACCATTGCTAATACTTACACAAGCGCTGGTAACGTCGCTTAAAGTAACAAAAATTGTTTTATAGCGTAGTTTTATTTATCAGTGTACTTTTACTAAATTTTATATAAAGGATTTTAAAATGAAACAAATTCAAAAAGGTTTTACCTTAATCGAGTTGATGATTGTTGTGGCAATTATTGGTATTTTGGCTGCAATTGCAATTCCACAATACGCTGATTATACACAACGTTCAAAAGTTGCTGGTGCTGTAGCTGGTATTGCTGCATATAAACAACAAGTTGCAATGTGCTATCAAGACTTAGGTACATTAATTGGTTGTAACCATGCAACCAATAGCATTAGTCCTACAATTGCAGTTGGTAACAACGGTGCGACAATTTCATATGTAGATGGCTTGACTGTAGCTAACGGTATTATCACTTTGACTACTACAGGTACAACTACAGCTGGTGCAAAAATGGGAATTACGATGACTCCGTTAGTTGCAGCTGGTGGCGCCGCACTTGACTGGACATTATCTGGGACAGGTTGTACTACTGCTGGTAGAGCCATTAAGTGCTCTAAGAACTAATCAAATTCTCCCGCATGAAAATGCTGGCCAGAATTTAAAAAATCAGAACCCCGCCTATATGGCGGGGTTTTTGTTATGGGAGCAAGCGTAGGCTAGATGGATTGCATCAGAAAAATTGATAAGCACTGCTAAGCTGGTAAACCAGCAAGCATTGCTAAATGAAATCGAGGTTGAATGTAACAAAAAAACCCCTGCAAATTGCGGGGGTTTTGTTTTGGAGCTTATGCCCTCGATTATCATCGAAGCTAGCGCTGCTAAACGAAATCGAGGGGTATAGTTACATTACCACTCGATTACACTGCTTTACAACGAGGCTACAAACTTTAATCTAACCGTGGTAGTGATTATTACATTATCCACAGATTAACAAAATCTGGACTAGTGATTATTACGTGTACCGCCTGCCAGCACCACCGCATTTACGCCACATTGGGTTAATACAAACGCAGCGGCAGCACTTCGCCGGCCGGTTTGGCAGTAGACGATGTAAGTTTTGCTTTTATCAAGACTGCCTGCGTGTTGGCGGACTTCGTTGAGGGGGATGTTAATCGCGCCTGCGATATGTTCATCTTCATATTCGCTGGGTAGGCGTGCATCAATCCACACGGCGCCTTCAGCTACTTTTTGCTGTGCTTGAGGCATGTTGATTTGGGTGATGAGCGGGGCTTTTAATAGCTCAACAAAATCTGTTTTATTGAGCCTTAATAATTTTCCGTCAGTTTTCATGGTGACGGTAGCATTACGCTTTGCTTCTGATATAAGCGCATCTTCACCAAAAGCGCGGCCTTGCTTGAGTTCGGCCAATATCACGGGGGGCTGGCCGCTATCCACCACACGGCTGACCACTGCGGTGCCGCTTTGAATGAGGTAATAATAATCCCCCACACCGCCTTGCTGCATGATTACCTGGCCTGCGGTGACGTCAATACTGGTCATCCGTTTAAACATTTCTTCAACATTAACGGCGGGCAAGTGGCTGAAAATGCCTTTTTGCAGATTGTAGGCGCTAAAAATCTGTGTATCTTTCATCCAGTCAGCGGTGCTACGCTCTTGTTCTGTTTGTTTAACCTCAGCCTTATTGGCTGGCGCTGGTTTACTGTCTGAAATTTGATCCCACGTCATCATGATATCGAGTAAATCGGTGTCTACCCGCATAATGGCGACATCGGTCAGCGTTTTGGTTTCTTTGACCTTACCACTATTGTTGATGGGAAATTTTGCAGCCGGGCTGCCCGCGCGCAAGTTGATTTTTTTATCATTAAAAAGGGTTAATTCTAAATCGCCTTTTAGCAGATAAATGGATTGTGCGGCTTTGGTAATATTCATGCGCAAAGGATCAATATCTTTATTCACTTTTTCTGCATAGACCAAATCGGCCAGCTCAATTCTGCGGCCGAGTGAAAGTTTGGCCATTGGTTCAAATTGTTCAAGATGAGATTGTGCTACTGGCATGCGGTATACCCTGTTCTTTTGATGAAAACACTAAATTGCTATTTTTATAATATAAACTGCTGCTGATTTTGCAACGCCTGCACAGGCTGGCGAATTTGGCTTTGAGCAATTTCTTGCATAATCACCTCACCTTCACCTGGTTTAAGGTGGGTAATGAATACTTCAATTGGTTGCGCGATGCTAATTTTATTAAGCTCTTCCACTAACAATGACGGGCATAGATGCTTGGAGAGTTTTGCGAGTTCCAGTTCGTCATTTCTAAACGCGGTTTCAATGATGAGATATTTTAAATTGTGCATCTTATTCACAAGTGGCCAAAGTGCATCATTGGTGGTGGTGTCGCCAGTGAACACCAAGCTCGCTTCATTGCCCTCTAGGTGATAACCCACCGCAGGTACGACATGGTTGGCAGGAATCGGTGTAATTTTTCTGCCATTGAGATTAACGGTTTCACCCAGCGTGACTGCACTGTAAATTAAGAACGGCGCCTCAGCACTGGGAATCGCATTGAAATCAGGCCAGATTTTCCAGTTAAAAATGTGGGTGCGCAAGGCATCAATCGTTGCTGGAAGCGCATGTACGGTAATTGGTGCAGTGCGAAAGCCCAAGACGGTGTCAAGCAACGGTGGAATAAAAGCAATGTGGTCTAAATGGGCATGTGTGACGAAAATATGGTCAATTTTAAGCAGTGCTTCCATCGACAAATCGCCCACGCCAGAGCCCGCGTCAATTAAGACATTGTCGTCAATCAGCATGGAGGTTGTGCGTAAGTCACCGCCAATACCGCCGCTACAGCCTAAGATTTTGATTTGCATGGTTAAAATTTTTGTTAGCTATTTATTTTGTTTCAATATTGAATACGCCATCCCAATCATTGGCTGGCGGATATTGCCTAAAATGTGCAATACGCGCGATGTAAAGCGCATATAACGCGCGACTCGGCTCAAGCTTTTGCAAGTGAATGAATTGCATCTCGGCTAGGTCCCAGTTGCGATTTCGGTAGAGTTTTAATGCTTCATCATACAGTTTCAGGTGGCCGTTTGTAGCCTTATCCAATTGTAAAATTTCGCAAATTGGCTCATAAATCATCACGGGCTTATCTCTACCCTTTACACGTACCCAATCCAGTGGCCGAAAAGCAAACTCTGGCACTTGGCGCACCGTGAATTCACTGACAATTATGGGCACATGGTAAATTTTGGTCAGGCTTTCTAGCCGAGAACCCAAATTTACTGCATCGCCCATCACGGTATACGCCATGCGAAACGCCGAACCCATATTACCCACCACCATAAGGCCAGTGTTGATGCCAACCCCAATATTGATGGGTGGTAAGCCCTTGTTTGCAAAGTCCTCTTGCAGTTTCTCTAAAGCATGAATCATGCCAATGGCAGCCTGCAAGGCATGTTTTGCGTGGTGCGGGTCGGGCAATGGCGCGCCCCAAAAGGCCATGACGGCATCGCCCATGTATTTATCAATGGTGCCACGGTGCTGATGAATGACTTGTGTCATGGGCGTTAATAAATCATTCATGAGTTGTCCAAGCGCTTTGGGGTCTA
>JAKPIR010000065.1 GCA_029549705.1 Pseudomonadota bacterium
TGAAGCTGCATTGCAAGCACTAAACGACTGGCTCAAACTAATCTAACGCCCACAAAAAAAGCCACATTTAGTGGCTTTTCTTTTATCCTTTAATTGCTTTTATCTTCATAATCTCGCGTGTCACACAGTCCACAATAATTGTAATTGGTGGCTGCTTTTTAGGTTCTTTTTTCTTTTTGTACTTCATTTTGCGCCTCTTAATAATGCTATTGTGCAGAATAAAACAAATATGCAGCATAGTAAGTAAATCATGGTTTAACCCTCAGTCTATGTTTTTTAACAGCAAGTCAAAGTATTGTTTTTGCTGTTCGTGGTTCGATGCGTTTAGTCTATCAATAATCATTATCAATGTTTTTTTGTTTTTAACGCTGACTTTGTTTTGATAAATAACAAGCACATTGATTGCAGCATCAATACCGCTCAACACATAAGCAAGCATTGATTCAAGATAAACGCGAGTAAGTGATATATTCATGCTTTAATCCTTGCCGCGTCCCTGCGGATTGCTTTGTTGTTAGAATAAAGAGCCTTGAGTAACATTCTCAGCATCGTTTAAATTGCGCTTAGCAAGCTCATAATAAGACTCTTTTAACTCAGTCCCGATAAACTTACGGCCTGTCTGTAACGCAACATAACCCTCGCTACCTATTCCAGTAAACGGACTAAAAACAACATCATCTGGAGCTGTCCATAGCTGCATAGCGCGTTCAATAACATCAAGCTGTAATGGGCAAATATGACGTTCATCGTCAGCAGCACGAGCATTTTGATATTGCAATGTGCGTGTAGGGTTAATGTCCATCCAAACTGGACTAGCGTATTTTTGCCAAATATCAATCGGAGTTGCGTTCTCATTTTCAACTGTCCAAAACAATGACCCATCGCCGCGCTCATTTTTGGCAAATCCACTTGGAGCGTCATCACCAACATAATACTCAAGTGCGCCTTTAATTGGCTTAGTGTTTTCGCCTTGTTTACGCATTACAATGAGATAATCAGGAATGCCCATGCGAGACATTGAGCTGTCTTTTACAATCGTTTTATGAAGCAATCCCAGTGCTTTTGTGCGAGTCATCGCCACCACAGGACATTTCCAGATACAGACCTCACTATGAAAAATAAAGCCTTCTTTTTGAAATGCGCGAATCAAATCACCACGAAAGTCTTTAACACCGATAAATCCATCGTTCTGTTTAGATGATGGTAAATTCATGCAATGGACTGCCATCAAACGACCTGCGCGTAATGTGCGATACATCTCTTTAATTAGATAACCAAAGTGAATAAAGAACTCATCATCGCTTTTGCAGTTCCCCATATCTCGCTCATCGTTTGAATAAGTGTATAACGAGCTAAAAGGCGGCGAATAAATCGTAAAATCAACAGATTCATCTGCTAATTCACGCGCTACTTCTACGCAGTCAGCGTTATAAAGCATAAAGTTTTTGCCTTGTGTAAAGTCTTTAACGTTCATAATAATATCCTCAGCTTAAAATTTAGGTAATGGTGCTTTTTTAGTTGGGTTGTATGTCGCCATGTTTTTAGACGACTTCGTAAAATCAGTGAAAAATGATGAAGCAATTTTAGCCATCTCATTCATCATTCTGTCTGATTGCTCATCTTTGCGTTTAATGTTTTCGACAACTGCACCCTCGATGTCAGCAGTCACTACAGTTACATTAACCTGTTTTTGTTGACCAAAACGCCAACAACGGCGCACAGCTTGATAGTATTGCTCCCAAGAGTCTGAAAGTCCGACAAATACCATGTTATTGCAATGCTGCCAATTCATGCCAAATCCAGCTATTTTTGGCTTGGTGATTAGTACGCGATACTTGCCATCGCTAAAACCAATCATCATCTCTTCTTTTTGCTCTGGTGTATTGCTGCCTGATACTTGCACAGAGTCAGGAATAAGAGACTCTAATAAATCGCCCTCATCATTTAAAGCACACCACAAAATAACTGGCTTATCTGTTGCATTAGCAATATCGGCAGCAGCTTTGCATCTATCTTCTATCGTGTTACGTCTTGCGCCTTGCCGCTCTGATAATGATTGAGCTAGTGCTGGGAGTAATCCATCGGTGATGCCGCTATCAATCACAATCTGATTGATATTTAAAGGTGGCAATTTTGGCTTTTCAGCAAAACCAAATATTGACGGGTCGCGCATAATCACAGCCCACGAAGCAAGCCATTCAAAAAACTTACGCTGACCATGACCTTTCAAACGCCATTTAGCCGTATCTGCGCCATCGTGAATGAAGAAAGTAGCGAGCATTTCAGTCTGTGACATGATGCCTAAAAACTCGCACTGTGTACCAAGCTCCATGTAGTCGTTTGGCGAAGGTGTAGCACTGGCCGACAAGCGATAAGGTGTCCGACTGAAACATTCAGTTATCTGAGTGCGTAGCTTGCCGTTAAGCCCCTTTAAAATAGACGACTCATCAAGCACAACACCAGAAAACACTGAACAGTTGATATTGTGCAGAATTTCATAGTTAGTGACATAAACCCCACGAACGCCAATATCATCCTCAGACCGCGCAGGCTTGACTACATAACCAAACTTTTCAGCCTCGCGGATAATCTGTTTAGATACGCATAATGGCGCAAGAATGATGACAGGTTTTTGTGTGTGAAATTCAACAGCAAACGCCCACTCTAATTCGCAGTTTGTCTTGCCTAAACCAGTATCAAGAAACAAAGCAGCGCGGCCACGCGCTAACGCCCATTCAACACAAGAACGTTGATAGTCGAACAGATTACTATTTTGTGTAGAATAAGCAAAACCAGCATCTACCGACTTAAAATGCTTGCTATCAATAAACTCTTGATA
>JAKPIR010000086.1 GCA_029549705.1 Pseudomonadota bacterium
TGTCAATTTGGCTTGCCATTCTTGGGTAATGCCCCGCTGGTAGCATATCCGGTGCGTAAAAAATCAGGGGAATATGGTATTTATCAACCGGCAATTTGGTTTTGCCCGCTGCTGATGAGCAATGGTCCGCCACGATGATAAATAAGGTATCTTTAAACCACGGTTTGGTTTTAGCGTTTTCTATGAGTTGACCAATCGCATAATCAGTGTATTTGACAGCGCCCGCGCGCTTGCCTTGTGGCAAGTCAATTTTACCTTCAGGAAAAGTAAACGGCCGATGGTTGCTAGTGGTCATGATGTGGGCAAAAAATGGTTTTGCATCTTTTACGTTGTCATCTATAGCCTTCAATGCGTTATTGAATAAACTTTCATCATCCACACCCCAAACATTTTCAGCTTGTATGGATTTGGCATCAAAATCGGTGCGGTCAATGACTTTGTAATCGTTGCCTTTAAAATAAGCATTCATATTGTCAAACATGCCGTAACCGCCGTAAATAAAAAACGTGTAGAACCCTTGCGCTTCTAAAAATTCGCCTACAGTGGCCAAATGGTCACTATCGGGCCGATGCACAATCGCCTGACCCGGAATGGGCGGCGTGCCAAGTGATAATGCATCCAGACCGCGTACCGTACGCGTACCCGTGGCAAAAAGCTTATCAAACACCAAGCCCTCTTTCGCGATTTTGTCCAAGTAAGGTGTGAGGTTTTCTTGGTTGCCGTAAGTGCCTAAATAGTCTGCCGATAAACTTTCAACTGAAATCAAAATGACATTTTTGGGCCGGTGTTTGAATGGACCTATCGCTTGAGTATCCACCAAGTTTTCGGCTTGTAGTGCTTTTGATAACGATTGGCGTGCTAAGCCGTTACTCGCCAAAATGGCGTTGGCTTGCGCTTGTGGAATGGATTTGTAAAATTTATCGTAATCCAGTTCGTTACGTCGTGCGGCGGCTGAAAAGCTAAACAGGCCATTGCCAGATAACTCATTGGCATAGGCATTTTTGCTAAATTCCATTTGATCAACATTGGTGGTTTGGTAACTCAACACTGGCAACGCAATGGCCGTTGCCAGTAAAGCCAATTTGTTTTTGGTGGTCTTGGGCGCATTATCAAAGCGCACAAAGCGGCTGGCTGCAAACAACAGACCAATTACAAATAAGGCAATGGCCGTCAATATCAGTGGTACTGGGTATGATTCACGAATATTCCCAATCACTTCATTGGTGTAAATCAGGTAATCCACCGCAATAAAATTAAAGCGCGTCGTGAATTCTTGCCAAAAAATGAATTCTGACACCGCACCAAAAATCAAGCCAAAAGTCGCTAAAAACGCCACGACCCAGCGCGCGTTATTCACCCAAGCAAGCTGCCGCCAACGGTTGGGTAAAAGGATTGAAAATATCAGCCAGGGCACAATCAAATAGGAAAGTGCCGCCACATCAAACCATAACCCTTTGGCAAATGCGCCTAAAATTTCGCCAAATTGCATTGCCCCTAAACCAACATTGAATGCCAGTACGATTCTTAAAACAAGCCATGTGCAAAGCGCAAATATGGCTAAAAAGGCAATTAAAGGCAGCGTGCGTAAAGGGATTTGTGAAGAACTTGTTTGCATATTTTTTTGTTTTCTTTTTTTAAATTATTTTTGACTGTTGATTTGTGTTGATTGGTATCATTTCTTAATTTTTGGTGTCCAAAGCCCATACAATATTAACAATGTGACCCATACCACCCAGCCGCTCCACAGCACGTGTGATAAAAAATGCGCGCCGCGCATGACTTGCACAACACCCATTCCCAACCCCATCAAGATACCAAGCCACAGCATGATGCCGGCAAAACGAGTGTAGCTTTGTCTAAATGCTAGGTAAAAGGCCATTAGTGCAAATCCACCAGAGGGATGCCCAGCAGGGAAGCAGCCACCCGCCTTTGCGCCTGCTGTAGGGTCTTGAAAGAGTTCAAAGAAGGGAAGATCGCCCCCATACATGGTTAAATCCCAAGGGCAGCCGTGCATACTGTAATGCTTGAGGATGGCCACTGCGCTGGTAGAAAGTACCATGCCGATAAAAACCCAAAACAATAAGGTTTGGTAGGGTTTTAATTTCACTAGCCAATGGGCCAAAATAGCAAATGCCAGGCTAGTAAGCGCCACGCCCACCATCACCCATTTAATGCCAGTGTGCAGCCAATCAGCCAGAATTGGCTGTCCGCGAAGCGTGAAGCGCTGCTGTTGAGCATCAAAAAATAAATTACTTAGTTGAAAATCCAAGTCAAACGCTGGATAAATAAATAGCATGCATAGGGCGAACGATAATGT